>CBDUIO010000011.1:0-21335 GCA_965367355.1 uncultured Flavobacteriaceae bacterium | reverse complement strand
TCCATAAAACCATTAAAAAAGTAGAAGAAGATATCGAGAATTTTTCGTTCAACACCTCTGTTTCAACTTTTATGATTGCTGCCAACGAGCTAACCGCTCAAAAGTGTACTAGCAAAGAAATTTTAGAGCCATTATTGGTAGTAATTTCGCCTTATGCACCTCATATTGCAGAGGAACTCTGGAGTGCTTTAGGGAATAAAGGCTCAATATCAACCGTTTCGTTTCCGGTTTATGATGAGAAGCATTTGGTGGAAAGCAGTAAAAATTATCCTATCTCATTCAATGGAAAAATGCGATTCACTATGGAACTACCATTAGACATGAGTAAGGAAGATATTGAAAAAGCCGTGTTGGAGTTTGATAAAACAAAGGAGCAATTGCAAGGGCGAGATCCTAAAAAGGTTATTGTCGTTCCCGGTAAAATAGTCAATATAGTTGGATAGAACTGACAAAACGACTTAACATTTTATTATAAAAATTTGGCTCATTTTTTGCTATACTTGTTCTAATAAATTTTTTTAAAAAAAAGAAACTATGTTTGGATATTATATATTAATAGGTGCTATTGCTTTAGTTAGCTGGTTAGTTAGCAATAAGTTAAAAAAGAAATTTGCTTTCTACTCAAAAGTACAACTACGTAATGGTATGAGTGGAAAAGAAATTGCTGAAAAAATGTTGTCAGATAACGGCATTTATGATGTAAAGGTAATTTCTGTTCCGGGACAATTAACAGACCATTATAACCCAAAGAATAAAACCGTAAACCTGAGTGAGGCGGTTTACAATCAGAGGAATGCTGCATCAGCAGCTGTAGCAGCTCATGAATGTGGACACGCAGTTCAACATGCAAAAGCATACAGCTGGTTAACCATGAGAACTCAATTAGTACCGGTTGTTAGTGTTACATCGGGTATGTCGCAGTGGTTAGTAATTGGAGGTTTGGTCTTAGGTGCTGCTGCCGGACTTGGCTTAGGTTACTGGGTGGCAGTTGCCGGATTAGGAATGATGGGTGCCGCTACCTTATTTAGCTTTATCACATTACCTGTTGAATATGACGCGAGTAACAGGGCATTGGCCTGGTTAAAGGCTAAAAATATGGTAACTCCTGAAGAATATGTTGGATCTGAAGATGCTCTTAAATGGGCAGCCAGAACGTATTTAGTGGCAGCTATTGGTGCATTGGCATCACTGTTATATTGGGCGCTTCAGATTTTTGGAGGAAGAGATTAAAAAGTTTAAAATACAGTAATTTTTAACTAGCCGCCAAATTTTTGGCGGCTGGTTTTATTTATAACATGTCAGTTCGCGTGAATTTGATTTGCAATTTTATATCGAGAACTAATGCATTGAAAAATTTCTCGATACCATACCTATAGCCATCGGGACCACTCGAAGTGACAGCTAGATCTTAATCTGCCTATCTATTTGCTGGTCTAACGAAATAAAAGTCTCGGTTCTGGAAACACCTTCAATGGTTTGTATCTCTTTATTCAATACATGCATTAGATGCTCATTATCCTTGCAAAGGATCTTTATTAATATACTCCAGTTTCCTGTCGTGTAATGACATTCCAGGACCTCGGGAATTTTTTTCAATTGCTTGACTGCATCGGGATTATTCATAGCCTTGTCCAAATAAATACCCACAAAGGCCATAGTCGTATATCCCAGTATTTTTGGATTGACAATAAATTTTGACCCTGATATCAATCCGGATTTCTCAAGTTTTCTTAATCGTTGATGAATCGCAGCTCCGGAAATGCCGACATTTCTGGCAATTTCCAGAATTGGTGTACGCGCGTCTTCCATTAAATCATGAAGTATCTGTTTGTCAATGCCATCAATGATCAAGTTTTGATTTATAAGCTTCATCTAAATATAAATTATAAATTAAAATCTAAAAGTAGTAATTACATTTGAAATTGTAATAAGTGTTTGATCAAATATTGCGTTAAGGATTGGAGTGGTATCCTTTTTAATTCATGTGATATGGGAATATAGATATGACTTTAATGGCAGATGATTACAGCGCAACTTAAATATATGCGGAGTCTTTTATGAATTAAAAAGATATAACAAAAAGCCTGACCTTGAGCATTGCGAAAGGTAACGCCCAAAAATTAATTATTTAATGGGTTGTAGCCCAAATACAGTGCTTTTTTCTCATTGAAAACAATACCAAAATCCTCCAATTCTTTTAAAATTGGCCCATAGACTTCTTTTGTTATAGGAATTTGAACTCCGGGAGTTTTAATTTTGCCGTTCAAGATCTGAAGGGTTGCAATTGCCACAGGTAAACCCACCGTTTTGGCCATTGCAGTGTAAGTCTGGTCTTCGCCAATGGTAACCATTGTTGCATCTATTTGGAGTTTTTTGCCGTTTAAAATATAACCGAATTTGTGATACATGACGATCATGTCCTTATCCTCTTTTTGAAGAGTCCAGCTATCCATTAATATTTTTTGAAGTATTTCTGCCGGAGTCGCTTTTTTAAGACCAACCATTTTGTTTGCATTAAAAATATCCAGCTCAACAAGTTTATCCCAGATTATATCATCCTGATCTATTTTAAGTTGATGACGTAGTTTTAATTCAACAGAATCTGACGGGCTATAGGGTAAAAACGAGTTCACAAAATCGCGATAACTCATGTTCTCACTATCATCAATAGTATAGCTGTCATCTGTCATTCCCAGGGTGACGAATATATTCCATGCTTTGCTAAATCCAACACGACGCATAGTGCCTCGGTACAGGGTTTTAATGTCATCGAGTCCATAAACGCTTTGGTACTTGAGTGAATCCCTGTTGGCGTAAACCTCAAATCGGCCATAACCATCTATTTCTAAAAATTCTGTACGCCTGAAAAGTCTGTGATATGGAATGTATTTATAAGTGCCTTCCTGAAGAAATTTTGCTGCTCCTCCCTGACCGGCAATTACCACATTTCTTGGGTTCCATGTGAATTTATAATTCCATAAATTATTGTCGCTTTCGGGAGCGACTAAACCTCCCGTAAAGGATTCGAATAAGATTATCTGTCCTCCTTTGTCCCGAATTCTGTCTATCACATGCATAGCACTCATATGATCAATTCCCGGATCTACCCCAACTTCATTCATAAAGATTAATCCATTAGCTTGCACATCTTTATCCAGGGCCTCCATCTCTTTACTCACATAAGAAGCGGTAACCATATTCTTTTTATAAGTAATGCAGTCTTTTGCTACTTCAATATGCATTCTTGCCGGAAGCATGGAAATAACAATATCTGCTTTTTTAATAGCTTCTTTTCTGGATTTATCATTAAAAACGTCTAACACGATTGCATTGGCATTGGTATGACCTGCAATTAATTTATTGGCATTTTCTGTGTTGATATCTGCTACAGTGATAGTTAAATTTTCTGAAACAGATTTATCTAAAAGATATTTTAAAAGGTAAGAAGTAGATTTTCCGGAACCAATGACTAAAATCTTTCGCATAGTAAGATTTGTTGAGTATTTTTACTTACACGAATTTACTAAATAGAAACTGTATTTTATTACATAATCTAATATTTATATGAATAAGAAAATACTAATTACTGCCGCTGTTTTTGGGTTATTGAGTGTTGTTTTAGGTGCATTTGGGGCTCATGGATTAAAGTCGTTAATTTCAGTAGAATCTCTCCAGTCTTTTGAAACCGGTGTGCGTTATCAAATGTATCATGCTTTGTTGCTTCTTTTTATAGGAAATAGCTCTATAGTATCGGCTAAGAACAAGACTTTAATTTTCTACTTAATTCTGTTAGGAATACTTCTTTTTTCGGGATCGATCTACGGGTTGGCGACTAATGACCTATCGGGTTTTGATTTTAAATCAATTGCATTTATAACTCTTATAGGTGGTTTACTGCTTATTGCGAGTTGGATAATTCTGTTAATTAATTTTGTTAAGTACAAAACCAATTAAAACAAAAAAAAGCGTGATCTTTTAAAAATCACGCTTTTTATGCTTTAAATATATTGATCTATTTCTTGTTAACTTCCTTGATATATTTTTCAAGTGCCATTGTCATCGATGGTGTTTCCGGTGTTGGTGCTGCTATATCGACTCTTAAGCCATGATCTTCAACAGCTTTTATGGTTGTATCGCCAAAAACGGCAATTCGGGTCTCATTTTGTTTAAAATCGGGAAAATTCTTAAAGAGTGATTCAATTCCGGATGGACTAAAAAATACCAGAATGTCGTAATAGACATTTGCCAGATCTGACAGATCGCTAGTTACGGTACGATAAAAAATGCCCTTTTTCCAATTCACACCTAAACCATTTAATATATCAGGTAGTTCATCTTTTGATTTATCTGAAGAAGGTAATAAAAAGGTTTCGTCCTTATATTTTTTGATCAAAGGAGATAGTTCTTCAAAGGTCCTTTTACCTACGTAAATTTTACGCTTTCTGTATACTACGTATTTTTGCAAATAGTACGCAACGGCTTCTGACTGACAAAAATATTTCATAGAATCTGGCACCTTAAAACGCATTTCCTCTGCTACCCTAAAAAAATGGTCTATGGCATTCTTGCTAGTCAAAATTATTGCACTAAATTTAGTTAGATCAATTTTTTGAAGTCTAACCTCCTTACACGGAACTCCTTCAACATGAATGAATGGACGGAAGTCTATTTTAACATGTTGTTTCTCTTGTAATTCAAAATAAGGAGAGTTCTCTATTTTTGGCTCGGGTTGTGAGACTAAAATTGTTCTAACTTTCATATTTTCAGGCTGTATTTTGGCGCTTAATTGTTGACTAAAACCTTATATAATATTAGATAAGGTGCTATTTCAAGAGCGCAAAGATACAAAATAAAATAAAACAAGTTGCTTTTAATTAAACTAAGATGGCTCTTGACAGACTCCAAAAAACCCATTAAATTCACTATGAAAAGTAATGATATGGCTACAAAAAAAATTGATTTAGAGGGCGTTACAACGTATATAAGTAAAATATTAATAGGCAATAATATTAAACCGAGATAATTTTTATAAGTGATCTTTTGAAAAAGATAATCATTCATCAATTCATCAATTTCAAAAAGACTGCCTATAAGTCTGTCCAATAATACTTTTATAATCAGAATGGATCCAATTCCTACACTTAATTTATAATATAACTGCAGGTTTTGAACCGGGAATATATGTTCCAGATTGTTGAGAGAAAGCACCACAAAAATAGTTAGTGAGAGAATTAAATTCACGAACAGAAGACCATCAAATGTATTGATGAACCTTTGGTCTTTAATGTATATCTTTAAGTAATTGGAATTAAAAATAATCTCAATAAAATCATTAAACCTTGAAGAATACAGAAGTTTTGCTGTAGCTATAAAAACCAAACAAACTACAATTAAAACCGTATACCAATCGTTTATTACAATATTCCTTAACACAATGCTAAATTATCATAAATTATAAAATCAAGTTAAAAATGCTGACTTTATTTCTTATTGAAATAACTTACATTTGCTAAAATTTTCTTTAAAAAATGAGCGATAGCATTGTCATAATTCCAACTTACAATGAAATTGAAAATATTGAGGACATCATTAGAGCCGTTTTTTCATTGGAAAAATCATTTGATATTTTGGTTGTTGACGATAATTCTCCAGACCTAACGTACTTAAAGGTTAAAGAACTGCAGAAAGAATTTGATAATTTAAATCTGGAAATAAGAACTGAAAAATCGGGTTTAGGTACAGCTTATATCCACGGTTTTAAGTGGAGTTTAAGTCATAAATATGATTATATATTTGAAATGGATGCCGATTTTTCTCATAACCCAAACGATTTGATAAAACTGTATAATGCATGTCACATTGATGGAGCAGATATGGCTATTGGATCAAGATATATAAAAGGGGTAAATGTGGTAAACTGGCCCTTATCAAGAGTCTTACTTTCTTATTTGGCCTCCATTTATGTTCGGGTTATTACAGGAATGAAGATTAAAGACACAACAGCCGGATTTATTTGCTATAAAAGGCATGTATTAGAAAGATTAAACCTGGATGCGATAAAATTTATTGGATATGCTTTCCAAATTGAAATGAAATTTAGAACATATATAAATAAGTTTAAAATTGTTGAGATCCCTGTAATATTTACCGACAGGACCAAAGGGGAATCTAAATTAAGCAAAGGAATTATATCTGAAGCTGTTTTTGGAGTTATAAAAATGAAATTAAGTAGTATTTTTAGGAAACATTAATTCTCAATGAGAACGATACTTATAAAAAACGCAAATATTGTTAACGAAGGAAAAATATCTCTAGGTGATGTTTTGATTGAAAATGATATTATTGTTGATATCGATGAATCCATAAGTGCAAAATCAGCGAATGTCCATATTATTGATGCTGAAGAGAAATATCTTTTACCGGGTATTATTGATGATCAGGTACATTTTAGAGAACCGGGCTTAACACATAAGGCAACAATTGAAACCGAATCTAAAGCGGCATTAGCGGGAGGAATCACCTCTTTTATTGAAATGCCTAATACAAACCCACAAACAACAACCATAGAAAAACTAAATGAAAAGTTTGAGATAGCTTCTAAATCATCTTATGCCAATTATTCATTTATGTTTGGTGGCACCAACGATAATCTGGAAGAGATTTTAAAAGTCGACCCAAAGCAAGTAGCCGCATTAAAATTGTTTTTAGGATCATCAACAGGAAATATGCTGGTGGATGACCCAAAGGTATTAGAAAAGATCTTTTCGAAAACCAAATTACTTATTGCGGTACATTGTGAAGATGAAACAACAATTAAAAAAAACCTTTCAGAATTTATAGAAAAATATAAGGAAGATATACCGGTAGAATTCCATCCTAAGATCAGAAGTGAAGAAGCCTGTTATATATCGTCATCAAAAGCAATTGAACTGGCCAAAAAAACCGGAGCACGACTTCATGTTTTTCATTTATCTACCGGAAAGGAAACCGATCTATTCAGTAATAAGACACCTTTAAAGGACAAAAAAATAACAGCAGAAGTATGTATTCATCATTTGTGGTTTACTGATGCAGACTACGAATCTAAAGGAACTTTGATTAAATGGAATCCGGCAGTCAAGACCATAAAAGACAGAGAGAAACTTTGGCAGGCATTGTTGGATGACAGGATTGATGTTATTGCAACAGATCATGCGCCTCATACTCTGGAAGAGAAAAAAAATGTATATACAAAAGCACCTTCAGGCGGGCCATTGGTACAGCACGCTTTAGTGGCTATGCTGGAAATGTATCATAAGAGTCGGATCTCTTTGGAAAAGATCGTTCAAAAAATGTGTCATAATCCGGCAATTTTGTTTCAGATCGAAAAAAGAGGGTATATAAGGAAAGGGTATTTCGCCGATCTGGTTTTGGTTGACCTTAATAAACCATGGACGGTAAAAAAAGATAACATTTTATACAAATGTGGTTGGTCGCCATTTGAAGGCACAACATTCAAAAGCAGAGTGACCCATACATTTATTAATGGCGTCTTAGTGTTTGAAAATTTTAAATTTAATAAAGAAAAGGCTGCAAAGCAGTTAACATTTAACAGATAATGAATAGGTCAATTTCTTCCATATTAGTCATTTTAATTTTATGGTCCTGCAACGATATACAAAAACCCAAAAAACCTGATAATTTAATCCCCAGAGACAAAATGGTGGCTATAATTGCGGATATAAGCCTTGTGAATGCCGCAAAAGGAGCGGGCAAAAACTTATTGGAGGAACATAATATTGATCCTCAAAATTATATTTTTGAAAAGTATAATATTGATAGTATCCAGTTTGCGGCAAGCAATAATTATTATGCCTTTGATGTGAAAAAATATGAAGAGATCTATTTAAAGGCAAAGGAACGACTGGAAAAGCAAAAAGAAGAAGTAGCCAGGTTACAGGAGATCGATAAGAAGGAAAAAGATTCTATAAGAGAAGCCAAAAAGAGGGAAAGTGATTCTATAAAAAAGCTAAATGTTGAGAAGAACAGAGAGTTTAAGCAATTAAAAGAAAAAGTATCTAAAAAACCAGAATAGACTTAGCTTTTTTGGTCTTTAAGAAAGAGTTCACAAGTTTCAGTGATGGATTTTTCAACAGGAGTAAAATTGAATTTCAATTCATTCTTCAATTTATCACTATTAAACACACAATTATTTTGTACAGATGAAGCCATCTGTTTCGTGAATTTTCTGTATTTGCGTTTGAAGAAATAATTCAACCAATCTAATCGCCAGGCCACTTGTAATTGCCATAATTTAGCTTCCTTTTTTGGCGGAATGACATTCAATTTATCGGCAACCATGACAGAAAAGTCTTTAAAGCTCCAATTATCGGCAACCATGATGAATCGTTCGTTTGAAATATCACTGTTCATAAGCAATATCATACCATCTACGACATCATTGACATCAACATAACCAAGTAATCCGGTTGTGTAATATTTCATCCCCTGATATATTTTCCTGAACAAAGCACCGCTTCCTAATTTCCAGAAACCACCACCTAAAATTATACCTGGATTTACAATTACTGCATTTAGTCCTTCCTGAGTACCACGCCAAACTTCCATTTCCGCACCATACTTTGTTATAGAATATACGCTGTTATCTGCATTAGGATTCCAATCGGTTCTTTCAGTGATTATATCATTTCCTTCCTTTCCCAGGACAGCAACTGAACTCACATAACACAACTTTTCAATTTGATTTGCTAAACAGAGGTTGACGATATTGGCAGTACCTTCAATATTGGTTTTTCGTAATTTATAATAGTCATTAGGATCAAATGAAACCAGCGCAGCCGAATGATAAACCTTTGTAATATCTTGAAATGCTTCCTCCAGTTTGGGAACATTGAGTATGTCGCCTTCAACCCATTCTATTTTATTAAAAAGGGTATCGACATCTTTGGTAAAATAACTAAAAACATGTCTGGCTTTATCGATCTTTTTTTCCGATCTGTAAATTGCTCGTATTTTGGGTTCTGTTAACGATAGTTTATAAAGCAGATGTGCTCCTACTAATCCAGTTCCTCCGGTAACTAATATCATCAGGCTAATTTAATATTTTTATATTCACCTTTCCCAACAGAGATAAGTAAAATTATTACGGGATAATTTACATTTTTAATGATTATGGTAAAACAGAAAAAAATCCGGTGTATACGGTTTGTCTTTTATCTTATAAACATATCTTTGCAAGGGTTAAAATATTTCTAAAATGATAAAGAATTTTATAGAAGAGTTAAATTGGAGGGGCATGATACATGATGTGATGCCGGGAGCAGAAGATCATTTAAATGAGGCTATGAGAAGTGCCTATATCGGTTTTGATCCAACATCAGATTCTTTACATATAGGTAATTTAGTCCCAATCATGTTGCTGGCACATTACCAGCGTTGTGGCCATAAACCTGTTGCATTGGTTGGTGGTGCTACTGGTATGATTGGTGACCCTTCAGGGAAATCGAGTGAGAGAAATTTACTTAACGAGGAAACCTTGAGATTCAATCAGGAAGGGATTAAAAAACAATTGGCTCATTTTTTAGATTTTGACAGTGATGCAGAAAATGCGGCGGTTTTGGTGAATAATTATGACTGGATGAAGGACTTCACTTTTCTTGAATTCATTCGCGATGTAGGTAAACACATTACTGTCAATTACATGATGGCCAAGGATTCAGTTAAAAACAGGATTACCTCTGATTCTTCAGAAGGAATGAGCTTTACAGAATTCACGTATCAGTTAGTCCAGGGATATGATTTTCTGCATTTATTCAGGGAAATGAATTGCACGTTGCAAATGGGTGGAAGTGATCAATGGGGAAATATAACAACAGGGACTGAATTGATTAGAAGAATAGGAGGCGGTAAAGGCTATGCAATTACCTGTCCGTTAATTACAAAAAGTGATGGATCAAAATTCGGAAAAAGTGAAGGAGGAAATGTTTGGTTGGATGCAAAACGAACTTCGCCATATAAATTCTATCAATATTGGTTGAATTCAAGTGATGAAGATGCAGAGAAATATATTAAGATATTCACTTTTTTAAATAAAGAAGACATTGACAAACTTATTAATGAGCATAAGGAAGCACCTCATTTAAGGTTATTACAAAAAAGATTGGCAGAAGAGATTACAGTGATGGTTCACTCTGAAGAAGATCTTGACAATGCAGTTAAAGCAAGTAACATTTTGTTCGGTAATTCAACAAGCGATGATCTCAAAAAACTGGATGAACAAACATTTTTAGATGTTTTTGATGGTGTACCTCAAGCCGAAGTTAATACCTCGGACATAGACAACGGATTGGATATTATTGGAGCACTGGCAGAAAAAACAGGATTTTTAAAATCCAATGGCGAAGCCAGAAGAGCCTTAAAGGAAAACTCAATATCTGTGAATAAGGAAAAAGTATCAGACAGTTATTCTATAACTTCAAAAGACCTTATCAACAATAAATTCATCTTATTACAAAGAGGTAAAAAGAACTACTTTGTTCTAAAAGTTCAATAAAAAAAGCCTGAAGAAATTCAGGCTTTTCTAAAACTAAACTAACTATTCAACTATTGTATTTTTCTTTTTCAATAGTTATTTCACTAGTCGAAATCAATTCTATTTCCTTACAAAACCAATAAGTTGCAGCCTCTGATATCAGAATTGTCAAATCGTCCAATGACCTCAAAAGAATTGTCTGTATAAACCTTTCCCAGATCTTGAGTGGCTATAAATGAACACGAATTTATATTGGCCAGGTCAATTACGTTTATACCTCCTGTTTTTCCGGGTACTTGAATACTTAAACTATCCTCAGTATCACGGGTAAGAATCCGCATCCAGTTTGGACATCTAAAAATACCATCACCTTTTGAGTAGGCCTGACTTAATAATTCGGTCATTCCATATTCGCTATGAATATTTTCAACTCCAAAACCTTTCTTTAGGTTATTGTGCAGTTCTTCTCTAACCAATTCTTTACGTCTGCCTTTCATGCCACCGGTTTCCATGATTATGGTATTTTGAAGAGAAAACTGATATGTTTCAACCAGATCCAGTAAGGCAAATGAGACACCAATTAAGATGACTTTATTTCCTTTTGAATCTAACTCAAGTAGGACATCTTTTAATTCTGATAAGTTGTTAAGATAAAAGCCGCTTTTTGGATCTTTCGAATCGGTTATCCAGTGCTCAACCATATAGATCAATGAAGATCCGGTTCTTTCCATATAAGAAGGCAAAAGCGCTAAAACGGTATAATCTTTAATATCTCCATAAAAATGTTGGAATCCTTTTTTAAAACTGGATTCATAAATACTTAGATCGGTCACAAAATGGCTACTGGTTGCTTTTCCTGTGGTGCCTGAACTGGCAAAAACCTGTTCTGCTTCCTTATCAGAACTCACAATTTTGTGTGACTTGAAAAACTGGATTGGCAAAAAAGGAATATCCTTAATTGCAGAGATATCACCGGGATTTTTATAAAGAAGATCACAAAAAGAACGATACACATCATTGTTTTTAAACTGATGCTTAAAGATCTGGAAGGCCAGATCTTCAAATTCAGAATGAGATGCTATTTTAAAAATATCTTGTGTTTTTACCATTAGCACAAAAGTATTGAAAATAAAAAAAGCACTACAATTTGTAGTGCTTTTTAAAACGTATGTAAAACCGTTTACTTGATTATTAATTTCTTAATGATCGAAGCATTGTTTTGCGTTAACTTAACCATATACATTCCGGCGTTTAATCCTGAAACATTAAGTTGGTTGTTTTCAACTTTTCCTTCCAGTACTTGCTTTCCTAAAATATCAAATACTTTAGCTTCAAGGCTACCACCATTTGGTGAAGAAATAGTTATATAGCCCGTATTTGTTGGGTTAGGGTAAACATTGACTATTGATGCATTAAATGATTCAGTTGATAATACAAAATTATTAGTTGTTCCTGGTGATCCTAAATCACCTGCACCAAATGCAATGGTTGCTTCCCCCCAGTTTGCACCATTATCATTATCTGTGTTATTAAGTCTTGCGATAAGGGAACTAGTAAACTCCATACTTGCGCCAGTTGGGTCAGGGAAAGTTGTTCCGCCATCATAATTAACCTGGTCTATAACAGTACCACTGCACGATATAATAATTTCATCATCACTATTTGATAAATTCATGCCAGAACCAAAAACATAATCAGCTGTAAAACCACCGTTAGTTCCAGAGTCTCCATTTTTGCCAAATACCGCATATCCATTAGGAGGAACAACAACGGAAGATCCTATTGTAAACGAGTCGCTACCAAGATCAGAAATAACCCAGCCCAACATATCTATTGCACTTCCTGTTGAATTATAAACTTCGAAGTATTCTCCACTAGTATCAGATACAGCATTTGGATTTTGCATTATTTCTGTAATAAAGATGTCTCCTGGTGAAGCACAAGTCAGGCTAACGCAAGTTGGACTTGAAATATTTCTATTAATACTACAACTACTGTTTGCAGCATCTCCAGTGAAAGATATAGAAAAATCGGTGCCTTCATCAACACCAGTAATTGTTAATGTACCTGCTGCAACACTTGTTGGGTCATCACCTCCTAATGTGCCTATGCCTCCAGTATCTATAGTGTACTGTGATGTATTTCCTCCTGTAAAATCAATAGAAGTTGTGTAGGTGTCAGTACCAGATGTTTCAGCATCACAAACGGTTGTAATTGTACCTATTTGTAAGTCACAAGGGAATAAAACTTCAAAATTCACAGTTTCGGAGTCTAAAAGATTTAATCCGGAATCAACAAGTTCAACTAATACTGAGTAAGAAGTACCATCAGTAGTGCTTACACTAAAGGGACTTGTCACATTAGTATTTGTTGTACCGGAGTTAACAGTTATATTTACTTGATCACCAGGATTTGTGTTTGCAGTTGTAAATTCAACATCAACAGAGGCAGTGCCTGATGGAAAAGTTGAATTATCTGAAGGGGAAGTCACGGCAATTGTTGGTGTGGCAGACCCTGTATAACCTGTCCAAACCACATCGTCAATTGTTACTTGACCATCACTATTATTTACACTAATGAATTTAATAACGACATCTCCTGGCTGATTTACCGTGATTGTACCAGAACTTTGAACAGTCTGGTCTGTTGATGTTACAGTGCCATAAACTATTCCATTAACTAGAACATTAAGATTAACACTAGTAGAGAAGGCTTGTTGGTAATTAAAAGTAATTGTCCCAACTCCTCCGGCAATAGTTCCTGAATAGACTTCTGCTTGAGGGGTTCTATTTCTTCCAAGCATAATTGATTTTCCAGTTATACTTTGGTCTCCTCTTGCCTGGACATAAGTCCAAGTGGAACCATCCTGACCTGTAAAAGTACCATCAGCATAGGATGATCCTGTTTCAGCAAAATTATCAAAGGTTTCTGTTCCTTGTGAAAAAGAAAGTGAAACCATACAGCATGTTAATAATAAAAAGTAAAGTTTTTTCATAATCCAATGATTTAATTAATTAAAGAGATTAAAGATAAAAAGAATTGAACTTTTTATATAAAAAAAAGCAACCAAAATGGTCGCTTTTAACATTAATATAATATTGAGTATGTTTTTATCTAACTACCAGTTTTCGGGTAGTGGACAATTCGTTTTCTGTAATTCTTAAAATATATACTCCGGGGTTTAAATTTGAGACATTTAATTCCTTTCCTATGATGGTTTCAGACATTGCCATTTTTCCTAAAACATCATAAATTTTGACTTCCTTAGGTTTATTCAATGTGCTGGTTATATATATTTTCCCATTAGAAACAGGGTTTGGATAAATGCTCAAGCCATCAATATCTTTTACAACCTCAGTGGAATAAGAACTCATACTTTGTTGAGCAAAAGTCGTTGCTGAAAAAAAGAGAAAACCAACAATAAGTAAAGTAAAAATGTATTTTTTCTTCATAAGAATCCTGATTTGGTTTAATAAAGATATATAAAATACTTCAACTTTTGTACCAAACCAGTCCAAAAATCGATGAAATGCCATTTTTGTGAGAATTTAACGTTAATAAATCGTTATCAATTTAGGACACTTAGATAAAAATGGCCGAATTGAAATGATATATTTTATATTTACTGTAAATTATGGTTTGAAAGCACTTAAATGCAATGAAAAAAAAGGAAATTAAGATTCTATTGGTTGATGATGAGCCGGATATTCTGGAAATTGTAGGTTATAATCTTTCATCTGAAGGATACCAAATCATCACGGCAGAAAATGGCCTTGAAGCTGTAAAAAAAGCAAAAAAAGAAAGACCCCAGCTAATAATTCTGGATGTCATGATGCCCGAAATGGATGGAATTGAAGCTTGTGAACAAATCAGGAAAATTCCCGAATTAAATGACACAATAATTACTTTTTTAACTGCAAGAGGGGAAGATTATTCACTTATGGCAGGTTTTGATGCCGGCGCAGACGATTATATAACGAAACCGATCAAACCAAAGGTTTTAGTGAGTAAAGTTAAGGCATTGCTTAGACGAGTAAAAGAGAAAGAAAACAATGAGGGAGATATAATAAAAATAAATAACCTCACAATCAACAGAGAAGAATACAAGATCACTCTTAAGGGCAAAGAGATAATTTTACCAAGAAAAGAATTTGAATTATTATCTTTATTGGCATCCAAGCCAGGAAAAGTTTTTAAACGTGATGATATTCTAGACAAAGTATGGGGTAATGAGGTCGTTGTAGGAGGAAGGACCATCGATGTTCATATAAGGAAATTAAGAGAAAAGATAGGAGATAAAACCTTTAAAACAGTAAAAGGTGTAGGCTATAAGTTTGTAGTGAAATGAGCACAAAATTAAAAAAATCATATAAGTTTGCGTTTTACACTAGCTTATATATCACGATATTCCTAACACTCATTTTGAGTGTTTTTTTGTATTTCCTTCATAGACTTGATCCGGTCTTAATTCTGGCATTTGCAGCTGGATGTTATTTATTTACTTTTGCCATTATTCAATACAGGATAGAGCATTTTATTTACAAGCGGGTAAAAAAGATCTACGATGACTTAACCCTTTTGGAATCAAGTACCTTTAGAAATCAATCCATTACAACAGATATGGCTACGCTTACTAAACAAATTGATCAGTACGCCAGAGACAAAAAAATGGAAATAGAAACTTTAAAGGTCAGAGAGGAATACAGGAAGGAATTTTTAGGAAATGTTTCGCATGAATTAAGAACACCTCTATTCACGGTTCAAGGATATATTTCAACTTTACTTGATGGTGCCTTACATGACGAAAAGGTACTGAAGAAATATTTGACTCAGGCTAATAAAGGCGTCGAAAGACTAACATATATAATAAAAGACCTTGACATGATCACTAAACTCGAAACTGGTGATTTGAGTTTGGAAATGGAAACTTTTAATATTGTTGAATTGGTTGAAAATGTATTTGAGCTTTTGGAAATGAAAGCTTCTAAAAAGAAAATTACACTAACTTTTGATATGGATTACAAAAATCCCATATTGGTTATTGGTGATAAAGAAAGAATACAGCAGGTTTTAACCAATCTTATAGACAATTCAATTAAATATGGCTATTTTAAAGGAACCACGGAAGTGAGCATTGAAAACCTAATCAAAAATAAGGTCATTGTAAGGATTACAGATAACGGTGAAGGTATTAAAACTACTAATATACCAAGGCTGTTTGAAAGATTTTATCGTGTTGATAAAAGCGGATCCAGGAAAAAAAGCGGATCTGGTCTTGGTCTATCCATTGTAAAACACATTATAGAAGCTCATAACGAGAAAATATATGTGGAAAGCGAACTAGGTGTTGGAAGTGAATTTTCTTTCACTTTGGAAAAGGCTAAATAAATTTTTGTAATTGTTTTCATGGTTAAAAGCCTGAAGGCCACTATATAATTTTACAGTGTCCAGCATTTCAATGTTAAAATCATTTTGGTTGCAACATGGTGCCAATTTGAGTTTCTTTAATCTGTCTGCCAAATACTCCTGTTCATATTGTCCCGGAGTAGGAATAAAGAATGCCTTTTTTTCTAATTTGGCAAGATCCATTATTGTTGTATAACCGGATCTGGAAAGTATAACTTCACTTTGATTTATGGCTCTTTGAAGCGCTTTGCTATTCATAAAGTTATAAATAGTTACTGACCCCTGTTTCAATTTAATTTGCTTGTCCTCAACAACACCTTTTATAAATAATACCTTGCCCTTATAATCGTTCAATTCTTTAAAAAGGATATTTTCGAGCATTGTTCTTTGTGGTTCAGGACCCGATAACAAAACCATTAGGTCATATACCATAGAAGATTTTTCTTTTTCCAACCTGCTTAGTGGTCCTATGTACTTTATTTTTAGATTTGTTTTATCCAGGTGGCCAAGTTTTCCGCTTAAACTTGGTTCAGCTTCAACATCGGGAACCCAGCATTCATCAAATTTTTTAATGAACTTTTGATGCAGTTTACTGCTGAACCAGGATGTGCTTCCGCTTAAAACCTTCAACTGATGCGTGATAAAAACAGATGGAATATTTTCATTGAATACACCCAAACGGTTATCAGAAATAATACCATCAATTAAATTGTTGGTTACCAGATCTCTAACCAAATTCTTTTCAGCCTTTATGGTCAAAAGCATTTTTGGGGAATCCATTAGTAGTTTGGTTTTAAAATTTTTGGCTTTTTTAGGATAGGTGATGTTGTAAGACGGAAGTTCGACAGTTTCCAAGTGGGGAAACTCTTGTTTCAAAATTTTAAGAGCGGCTCCATCGCTTGCTAGAACTGGCATGAAATTATGATCTATTAAAGCATTGATCAATGGAATGCATCGAGTCGCATGACCTAAGCCCCAGTTTAAGGAAGCCACTAAAATTCGTTTCTTTAATTCCATTAAAAACAAATATAAAGCTAAAATGTTTCCTTAATTTTACGGCAAGATTAAATTATACAGTGGGAAGTAAAAATAAATTAAAAAGATTCAGGGAAAATGAAACCTTCAGTAATGTATTTCAGCCGTCCAGAGTAGAATTGGCGGGTGAATCCTTTGACTTAAAAGGCAATTGGAATTCTAAAGTTTTTAAAAATGATAATCCATTGGTATTGGAGCTGGGTTGTGGCAAAGGTGAATATACGGTTGCTATGGCTCGAAAATATTCTAATAAAAATTTTATAGGTATTGATATAAAGGGTGCAAGGTTCTGGCGAGGTGCTAAAACAGCCATTGAGGAAGATATTCCCAATGCCGCTTTCCTGAGAATTCAAATAGAGCTAATTGATTACGCTTTTGATAAAGATGAAATTGATGAGATATGGATAACATTTCCGGATCCGCAAATAAAATATAAACGCACCAAGCACAGATTAACTAATTCTGAGTTTCTTGATCGTTACAAAAAGATCCTGAAACCTGACGGATTTATTAATCTTAAAACCGATAGTGAATTTATGCATGGATATACCTTAGGCCTGCTGCATGGAACCGGACATGAAGTAATTTATGCCAACCATGATGTGTACAAAAATGAAGGAAGTCCGGAAGAAGTCACAAGTATTCAAACCTTTTATGAACAGCAGTATTTAGAGCAAAATAAACCAATTACGTATATTCGGTTTAAATTTAAAGATAATTGAGTTTAACGATCACATTTTTTATAGGGCTTATGGTAACGCTCGTAGGCGTTATTCCTCCGGGGCTTTTAAATATGACAGCCGCGAAAATTAGTCTGAAGGAAGGCTATAGCCGTGGTATTGTGTTTTCTATTGGTGTAAGTGTAACCGTTATAGCTCAAACCTACATTGCCGTATTGTTTGCCAGATATTTAAGTAATCATCCTGATATTGTGGATATTTTACAACGTGTGGCATTGGTTATTTTTATTCTGATTTCTGTCTATTACCTTTTTATAGCAAAAGACAAACAACAAACGACCGAAGATATAAATCATAGAAGTAAAAGAAATCGGTTTTTCTTTGGCATATTCTTATCCTCTTTAAATGTGTTTCCTATTCCTTATCAGGCATATATGAGCATCACATTGGCTTCATTTGGACTGATGGATTTCGAAAGCTCAAGTATTGGGTCCTATGTTGCTGGTGCAGCCATGGGAACCTTCGTGATGTTGTATATCTATATTTTCTTTTTTGATAAGATAAAAAGCCAAAA
The DNA here is from genome assembly GCA_965367355.1 of uncultured Flavobacteriaceae bacterium. Classification (GTDB taxonomy): domain Bacteria; phylum Bacteroidota; class Bacteroidia; order Flavobacteriales; family Flavobacteriaceae; genus Site-B1. The sequence continues at coordinate 3,109 of CBDUIO010000011.1, read as the reverse complement.
GCTGACCTCTCACAGGAACATGAATCTAAGTATCGGGATCATTACGGCGGTTATTGCTCTTATTACACTTATTAATGTTATTAAAGAAATATAATGCAGCCAGAAACAGTATCTTTTTTTGAAAAGGTCTATCAGGTAGCCAGGTTAATTCCTTATGGACGCGTAACAAGTTATGGTGCCATTGCCAAGTATCTTGGTGCAGCCAGAAGTGCCCGAATGGTTGGGTATGCCATGAACAGCTCACATGGTAAAGATGTGCCTGCACATCGCGTTGTAAACCGAAAAGGTCTGTTAACAGGCAAGCACCATTTTGAAGGCACTAACCTCATGCAGCAATTGTTGGAAAGTGAGGGTATTACAGTTATCGAAAACCAAATACAGGATTTTGATAAACTGTTTTGGGATCCTTCAAAAGAATTATAAAACTATCGATTCGAGTGATCCTGTTACTCTTTAACCACTTTCTTAACAAACTCGCCAGCATCAGTCTTCACTTTTACAAAGTAATTTCCACGTGTCAATTTTTCTGTTGAGAATTCTATGCTATTGTGATTCCCTAAATAAGAAACCTGATTGATCAACCTTCCGGAAATATCATAAATAGAGACAGATTTTATTCCAAGTACACCATCAATAAATAATTTATCATTAACAGGATTTGGATAGCTTTCTAATCCGGACAATTCAAAGTCATTTGTACTTAACGGGCTTTGAATAGATGTTTGAGCAATATTGGTCTGTATTGGGAAATTGTAATCAAAAAAGATCTGGGCATCATTTTCAAAAGTATCGCCTTCAACTAAAGTGTCCAGTGTTTTAATTTTAAAGGCGATATATCCATCGTTATTGGCATCGTCAAACGGTAGGTTGATGTTTTCAAAACTAAATCGAACTTCGTCTGTATTAGTAATACTGGTTACTACATTATGACTCGCATCCTTAACAAATAATGTAGATATGTCAAATTTAGTAACGTCAATAACATCTTTAACAACAACATTTATGGCACTTGCTGTTCCAGTGTTTTCAAAACGGATAAGGTAATTCACATATTCCCCGATTAGATCCGGAGTAATAGTATTGCCTTCTAAACAGGTTTTATCATTTGGGTCATAGGAGTTAACAACGGTTTGGTTCAGTTGAGAAGTGTTATCTTCTATGGTTTCATCGCCAGTTACAGGATTTACGGTTGCTGTAAAGCCAAGGACATCATCACCGTTTAAAGGCGGTGTGTCTGTTGGTGTGTTCAGGTTCATGGTGAACAAGATTTCTCGGCTTTCAATAGGCACTAAATCAGTAAAGTTCCAGCTTAAAAAGCCTGTACTTTGTGAACTGGCAATTGGAGTTGCAGAAACCAGATCCATTAATTCATCTTGAAAAGTCAAGTCAACCGTTCCGGATAGTGTAGTTGTCCCTTTATTTTTATATACTAATTTATAGTTTGCATCAAATCCTGGTCTGGCAAGTTCAACAGGAATAAGTGTAACTTCTAAATCGTTATGGGTACCATTTGGCGTGATACAGAAATCTCGAATAAAAGGACTTGTATCTGTTGGGAAGTTAACGGTATAACTTGACGGAGAAACAGTAAAATAATCTGGATTTTCCAGTTCCGGAGTTATGGTGTGCGAACCTTCTTGAACAAGATATGTATAGTTCCCAAGTTCATCTGAGGTAAAACTACCAGCATTAAAACCTTGGGTAATGTTGTATTTAAGGTTAGGGATATTACTATCACCTGCATCACAGCCATTACTATTTGCATCAAGACTGCTCGCGCCTTGAATAGTATAAAATTCACCTCCGGCTACAAAATCATTACAATAAGAACTAACAATTACATTACCGTAACCACAATTATCAACAAATTGCTGCACGCCATGTACTGTATATGTTTCTTGAGCAGGATTTGTTTCTACATAGTTTTCTATTTCTCCAGGATCTGCACAAACAAATTTGAGGTTAGGGTTATTGCATATGTTATAATTACCTTCATAATAGTCTCCATTAATCATATTTGCAATGCCATTTTTAAAGGAGATATACTCAAGAACAGGGTTGTTAATACATGTAAACCCATTAACTTGGGTTCCAGCCAAATCTACTGCTATTAAATTTGGACAATTACTTATGTTAAGACTAGTGAGCCCATTTAAATTACTTAAGTCAATTTCAGTTAGATTGGTATTACTAACATTAAGCCATGCTGTATAAGAACTTAATGTTAAGGATGTTAGTGGATTGTCGTTACAGTAAAATTCGTAGAGATTAAATTGACTGACATCTAACGAAGTAAGTTGATTATTACTGCAATTTAAATCACTTAAATTGGTAAAACTACTTAAATCCAAAGTAGTTATTTGATTGTTTTGACAATCGAGATATGACAGGTCTGTAGGAAGGCCTTCTATAGAGGTTAACTGATTATTATTTATTGACAATCCAATTAAAGTATTATTTGTAGGGAAAATTATATCCTCTATTGAAGTAAATAGGTTTCCACCAAGACCAATTTCACTGATAGAATTAAGATTTGATAGATCAATTTCTGAAAGTTGGTTAAAACTTAAATTTAAAGAACTAAGATTTGTTAGATTGCTTACATCAATACTCGTTATGGTATTGAATGTATCAGAGTTAGAACCCCAAACAAAATTACCAAGATCGAGATTCCATAAATTCACAAAAAACTCTATTCCCTCTACAGATGCAATGTTTTTATTACCAAGATAAAGTGTTCCAACAGCTTCCGCTTCACTAACCTGTATTTCGCCATCGCTGTTAGAATCGATACCAGCATTGATAAGTGCATTCTTAAAATTAGCATCAGGAATATTTATAATCTGAGATTGCGCTGTTTGTATAGCAAAAACAGCAATAAGAAGTAGGTAAAAGTGTTTCATGTTTAGGGCATTTCCTACGAAAATAACTTATTATACACATTTCTAACCATTTAGCATTATCTTTTCGATGAAATGCAAGCTAATTTAGAATTATTCTAATTTTTTTGAAACCTGATGTAACAATTGCTACACATGTCTAAAATCTTAACACCAATGGTAAAAAATTTGAGCAATATTGAGTATATTTGTTCTTTAGAATTAATCTA
>CBDUIO010000010.1:0-21590 GCA_965367355.1 uncultured Flavobacteriaceae bacterium | reverse complement strand
TTTTTTATGAATATAAGTTTTGAAAAAAGTCCATTTTACATAGATATACTAAGCAACAGCAAACTTTTCAGGAATGTTCCAAAAGAAAAACTTGAGAATTTACTGGAGATTTCCGATGCTCAAAACTGGGCAAATAAAACCTGCATTTTAAATCCTGACAAAACATTATATACATTTTATATTATTATATCGGGAAGGATTAAAGTGTATAAGGTTGACAAACAGAATAACCGTCACATCACATTGTTTATATTAACAGATCATGATGCCTTTGATGTCTGCACATTAATTGATGGATGTTCACACAAAGTATATTATGAATCCCTGTGCGAAACAGAAGTTTTGGTTATTCCGGTTTTTCAAATGAAATTATGGGTTGAAGAAAATTTATACATCCTGCAATCATTTCTTCAATACTTAATTAACAAGATCCATGTTTTGGAAGAATTTGCCACCGATTTGAGTTTGGAAGATACTTCCACCAGACTAGCCAAATTACTTATAAGACATATGAATACAAATACCAACAAAATTCAATTAATTGGTGACCTCTCTCATAATGAATTAGCAGAAATGATAGGCACAACACGTGCTGTGTTTAACAGGGAATTACAGGATTTTAAAAAAAATGGAATTATCAAAATTGAAAGAAAATATATAGAGATTACTAATTTAAATCTTCTTCTCGATAAAGTAAGGGCAACAAATTAAATGGCTAACAAACCAATCATTCATAAAGTTTTCTTAAAACTTAAAAATTGCTACCTATGTAGCAATTTTCATTTTCAATATCAACTAGTTTTACTGAGCAATTAATAGTTTAATTAAAAAACTTAAAATCATGAAAAAATTAATTATTGGTTTAATAGCTTTAGGTCTGACCAGCCTGGGATTCTCCCAAAACAATACTAATGGGATATCAGAAGTACAACTTAAAAGTGTTGTTATCACAGTGCCAAATATTGGCTATTTAAATGATGTTTCAGACGGATCAATATCCTCAAGCGTTGGAAATTTACAGTTAGAAGCTGCAAACTTTAACATTAAGGATTTAAAAGAGTATAACTCGGACCTTGAGTTCATGCAAGTGGCTTTTTATCAAAAAAATGGCAAAATTATAGCCAATTATGATAAAAGCGGAAATATAGTACGATCTACAGAGAGATTTAAAAATGTTGTTTTACCTCCTGCAGTGCGATCAAGCATTTATAAAGATCATATGGGATGGGATTTGAAAAAGGACACCTATCAGGTTTCTTACAGACCAGGTAAAGAGGTTAAAAAAGTTTATAAAGTGCAGTTAAAAAAAGGCAACCTAAAAAAGAATTTAAAACTGGATTCTGATGGTCGTCATATTAAAATGAGTTAATATTCAGTGTATCCTTAATGTTAAAAACGCGAGTAGTTTACTCGCGTTTTTTTGTTTAGAAATATTGATTTATAATGGAATATGAAATTTATAATGCAACCATTATATATAGTAAGCTGATTTCATTTTACGTTTTTAAATTCGGAACAATTAATTATTAATAAAACCTGAATTAGTATTGAGAACGTTCAGCTTTCTAATTTGGAAATCAAACCAAATTAAATGTTAAAATAATTATTTTCTAAAGTTGGTCTCTTGAAATTTTGTATATTCTTGATGTTATTAAGTAGAACATTCCCCGTTTTATCGTTGTTATTGCTCTAAGCATTTTATTCATTTTAAAGTTAATTTCTATGAATATTGCTTTAGAAAAATGTCAATTTTACAGAAACACACTCTCCAAGAACGTACTGTTTGAAGATCTCTCACACGAATCAATCAATCAACTTTTAAAAATTTCAACACCAGATATCTGGCCAAATAAAACCTGCATTGTAGACACAAATAAAACGCTTTATACATTCTTCATTATTATATCCGGAAAGATAAAAGTTTATAATTATGATAATAAAAGTAACAGACAACTCACTTTTTTCATTTTATCTCAAAAGGATGTATTTGATGTTTGTACTCTCATAAACGGATGTTGTCATGAAGTTCATTATGAAGCTCTGGAAAAATCTGAAGTTTTAGCAATTCCCATTTACAAAATGAAGCATTGGATAGATAATAACCCAATGATGGTAAGAAGATTTTTTAAATATATGATCGACAAAATGAATTTATTAGAATCGAAAGTATTGGGCGCTAATTTTGATGATACTTCTACAAAGTTGGCCAAACTACTAATAAACAATATAGATGTGAAGTCAAAAAAACTTGAATTGATAAACAATTTACCCGATAAGGAATTGGCTCAATTTATAGGAACAACCAGGTCAGTCATAAATCGACATCTTCAGGGATTTAAAAAAGAAGGAATCATTGAGCTTGGGAGAAAACATATTAGAATACTTGATATGCCTGGACTTATAAAGAAAATTAACCCGATCAATTCTTTGTAAAGCAATAGCTGTTTTTAACATTTCTTAAAATTTTCATAAATAATAATAATGTGGTACCCAGGTATCACTTGTGCCATTTTTTGTATTGTAAATTTAATTTGTTATTAACAAAAAAACTTTTAAATCATGAAAAAATTAATTATTGGTTTGATGGCTTTAGGACTAACCAACCTATGTTTCTCTCAAGTAGATTCCAACGGGATTGCTGAAGTAGAACTTGAAGGTGTTGTTATTACTGCACCTAATTACGATTATTTAAATGAAGTATTAGATAAAGACGCTTCTGAGAAGGTTAAAGACCTTCAAATGGAAGTGGCGACATTTAATATAAAGAACCTGGAAAATTATAATCCGGAAGTTGAAGAGTATCAAGTAATTTTTAATCGGTCCAATGGTAAGGTTATTGCCGTTTATGACAAAAATGGTGATATAGAAAGCTCATTTGAGAGATATAGAAATGTAATTGTTCCTCGAAGGGTTTTAACTAAGATCTATATGGATCATTACGGATGGGAACTAATAAAAGACACTTATCAAGTATCTTATAAGAAAGATAAAGACGTTAAAAAAGTTTATAAAGTTCACTTATTAAAAGGGGATTTAAAAAAGAGCTTAAAATTAGATCATGAAGGTCAATTTGTTTCAAATTAAACAAGATTTCCAATCATAATTTAAATTAAATCCTGTTTAATTTTATTTTGAAAAACGCGAGTAGTTTACTCGCGTTTTATTTTTTATTTCAATTTAAAATCAACCAATATATTTATCGCACCAATCAAAATTGTTTTTATGATCAACCTATACTTAAAATATACTTATTGAGTTAATTTTTTTACAATCTCACTAGTGGGTAAAATCTCTTTCGTATGCTCAATACTGGGTCCTGCAACCCAAACCGTTTTGTAAGTAGCTTTAGTGGCTGCATTTTTGGTCGCATTCATTCCAATTGAAAACCGGATCATCTTAACCCATTTTTTAAGTTTTTTATTCTTATTTAAGACAGATTCGATCCAGGTTTGTTTAGTTCCAATCTTTTGAACATAAGGAGTATTGATAACTGTACATGGAGTTCCAGAAATACGTTCAGTCATAACAATATCTTCAGCTCCATAATCAACACAAGCTTGTTTATATTCTTCCGTGACATTTGCTTCTTTTGATGCGATAAAAGGGCTGCCAACCGATACACCTTCAGCTCCATAACTTAACATCTTATCTATATCCGCTTTACACCCAACACCGCCGGCAGAAATAACAGGAATACGGCAATTTTTAACCAATTCTTTTATCAATTCTTCAGGGGACAAACTTCCACGATGTCCTCCAGCCAGATTATTTACTGCAATAACAGCATCTGCACCAAGTTCTTCTACTTTTTTTGCAAATTTCAGGTCAACTACATCACAAAATACTTTGATCCCAACTTTATGTGCTTGGTTAATGGTTTCTTCAGGACTGCCTAAGGATGTTATTATAAAATCACAGCCTTCTTCACAGATCACTTCAAGCTGACCTTTATATTTAATATTGGATTTGTTGACGATCAAGTTAAATCCGAAAGAGCCTCCTTCCACTTTTGCAGCTTTCAATTCCTTTAAAGCAGCCCTCAGTTCATCTAAGGTTCTGTAGTTCAAAGCCGGAATACAGCCTGCAATTCCACTTTTCATGGCCTCAATAACCATGGATGTGTTGGAGACCAGGAACATGGGCGCTTGAATAATTGGATATTTTATTTTTAAAAGCTCAGTTAATTTTGTTGACATAAGAGTTGTAATTAGAGGCAAATATAATAAAATAGGATGCCAATAATCCATAAGTTATTTTTTTCTTAAAGTATTGAACATATGACTTTTATCATTGCACGATTGATACTTATTAAGTACATTTTAAAATCAATCAAAAAACATATATATCATGAAAAAATTGATTACTGGCTTGTTGATATTTGGACTCGCCACCCAATTTATGTATTCACAGGTTGTTAAGCCTATTGAATTGTCTGAAGTTAATGTATCCGTAAATTATAAATATCTGGATGCAATAGATAACAAAGAAGTTGCATTGCCTGTTAGAATGCTTGAAGAAAAAGTAGCATTTTTCAATTTAAAAGAATCCGATCTTTACAGTGACGAGTATGACACCTATCAGGTTTCATTCTATATTCCTGAAGGAAGAATTGTTGCTGCTTATGATAGTGATGGAAAAATTTTACGAACCATTGAAAGGTTTAAAAATGTAAAACTTCCAAAAACTGTTTCAAAGGCTATTACTAAAAGATTCCCAAATTGGGCTATTGTAGAAGATGCTTATAAAGTAAACTACTATGGTTTAAGCGGAATTGCACAAAAACAGTACAAGGTTAAACTAAAAAACAAGGACAAAAAAATGGTTGTAAAAGTTGATGAAGATGGAGAATTTCTGTAATCTATCAAATTAATTTAAACAGAAAAGCGCAATGAAATTATTGCGCTTTTTTTATTTCGCATTTATAATCTAAATAAAGTTCTTAGACTACTATATGGTTAAATAAAAAATTAGTAATAGAGTAAAATCCAATCTATTTTATAACTGTTTTCTTGAACTTTAATAATTTTCAATTTTATTATGTATGCATAGTAACTGATAATCAATACGTTAATACTCGAATGTTAAATTATCGTAAATAACTGATTTTCATGACATTTATCATTTATTTATTATGCATGCATAGTTAATTTAGCTGTTATTAATCATTACAAATTATCATGAAAAAATTAATCTTTGGTTTATTTATATTTGGAATAACCACCCAAATCTATTCTCAGGTAATCGAATTATCTGAAGTCAATGTATCTGTAAATTATAAATATATGGATGCGATCAATTCTGATCAGGTGGCAGTACCTGTAAAAACCCTTACAGAACAGGTTTTAAATTATGAAACAAATAAAGGTGATCTCTATGACGATGAATTTAGCACTCACAATGTGTCATTTTATATTCCGGATGGTAAAATAGTAGCTGCCTACGATAATAATGGAAAAATACTACGAACCATAGAAAAATATAAAAATATAAGATTACCTCAAGAAGTTCTACAGACTATTGCAGAGAAATATCCTAAATGGGCAGTTGTGGAAGATGTTTATGAAGTGAATTTCCACTGTGATAAGGGAATTATTAAAAAACAGTATAAAATTAAGCTCCAAAACGAGGATAAAACAGTTAAGATAAAAACTGATGCTTTAGGTAATATAATTTAATTTAAACCTATAAAATAAAAGACGCAACTATTTAAGTTGCGTCTTTTTATTTTTATCCTATTGAATACTATTGCTTTGAGAAGCTTTACTTAACTTCTTCAAAATCTACGTCTTCAACATCACTTGATTCGCCCTGACCAGCATCTCCAGATGCATTGGCATCAGGTCCTGGTTGCCCGTTTTGCTGAGCTTCTGCCTGAGCTTTGTACATCTCTTCAGATGCTACTTTCCAGGCTTCATTTATTTTCTCCAAAGCAGGATCGATAACTGCTACATCCTTTGTTTCATATGCTTTTTTAAGCTCTTCCAAAGCTGATTCTATTGGTTTCTTTTTATCATCTGATAATTTATCACCAAACTCTTTCAACTGACTTTCGGTCTGGAAGATCATAGCATCAGCAGCATTTAATTTGTCCGCTTTTTCTTTTGCCAATTTATCTGCTTCAGCATTAGCTTCAGCATCTGCTTTCATCTTTTTGATCTCTTCTTCTGTTAAACCTGAAGAAGCTTCAATTCGAATATCCTGTGTTTTATTAGTCGCTTTATCTGTTGCAGTAACGTGAATGATTCCGTTAGCATCAATATCAAAAGTTACTTCAATTTGAGGAGTTCCACGTCTTGCTGGTGGAATACCATCCAAATGGAATCGACCAATTGTTTTATTATCGGCAGCCATTGCTCTTTCACCTTGTAATACATGGATTTCCACTGAAGGCTGGTTATCTGCAGCTGTTGAGAAAACCTGAGATTTCTTGGTAGGGATAGTCGTATTGGCTTCTATAAGCTTGGTCATGACATTACCCATTGTTTCAATACCAAGAGATAGAGGTGTTACGTCTAACAGTAATACATCTTTAACATCTCCTGTCAAAACTCCACCTTGAATTGCAGCTCCTATAGCTACTACTTCGTCAGGATTTACTCCTTTACTAGGTGATTTTCCAAAAAATTTCTCTACTGCTGCCTGTACTGCAGGAATACGTGTTGAACCACCAACTAAAATGATTTCATCTATATCATTTTTGCCTAAGCCTGCTGCTTTTAAAGCAGTTTGACATGGCTCAATTGTACGTTTTACTAAATCGTCAATTAATTGCTCAAACTTTGCTCTTGATAAAGTACGTACTAAGTGTTTTGGTCCACTTGCAGTTGCAGTAATATAAGGTAAATTGATCTCTGTCTGGGTTGAAGATGACAATTCAATCTTCGCTTTTTCGGCAGCTTCTTTTAATCGTTGTAAGGACATCGGATCTTCTCTTAAATCCATACCTTCATCTTTCTTAAATTCATCTGCCAACCAGTTGATGATCTTTTCATCTACATCATCACCACCTAAGTGTGTGTCACCATCTGTAGATAATACTTCAAAAACGCCGTCACCTAATTCCAGGACAGATACATCATGAGTACCACCACCAAAATCAAATACTACAATTTTTTCGTCTTTATGTTTTTTATCCAATCCATATGCTAAAGCTGCTGCCGTAGGTTCGTTGATAATCCTACGAACTTTTAATCCAGCAATTTCACCGGCTTCTTTGGTAGCCTGACGCTGAGAATCGTTAAAATAAGCAGGCACAGTAATAACTGCTTCACTTACAGTTGTACCCAAATAATCTTCAGCAGTTTTCTTCATTTTTTGAAGGATCATTGCTGATAATTCCTGAGGGGTATATAAACGACCGTCAATATCAACTCTAGGTGTATCATTATCTCCTTTTACAACCTTATAAGGCACTCTTTCTGCTTCCTTTTTGGATTCAGAATACTTGTTACCCATAAATCGTTTAATGGAATAAACGGTTTTTGTCGGATTTGTAACTGCCTGACGTTTAGCCGGGTCACCAACTTTTATTTCGCCTCCTTCAACAAAGGCTATAACCGAAGGCGTGGTACGTTTACCCTCTGCATTAGGGATAACAACAGGCTCATTACCTTCCATTACTGAAACACACGAGTTTGTTGTTCCTAAATCTATTCCTATAATTTTACTCATAACTATATTTTATAATGTTCAAATTCAATTAATAATCATGTTCATTATGTCAATGATTATGCCAACGAAAAAATGCTGACACGATGTCAGCATTTTGAAAAATTTCATAAATAATCATTAATTATTCATCGGCTCCATAATCAGCCAAAATGTTTTTTATTTCAATGCCTCTGGCGAGTTTAAAGACACGTTTCTTTTTATTGGTTTTAGCATGAACGTTAGCACCTGCCTCCAACAATGCCAAAACAGAATAAAAATTCTTGTTACCCTTTTGAACTGCTATATGCAAAGGTGTTTCGCCTTGATTATTCTTTTTGTTAACATCCAGGCCAAAAGTAATAAAGGTTTGCATTAAATCTCCCGCTTCCTCCTTTTCTGCAATAGCGTGCAAATATGTATTCCCATCAGGGAACTTATGTGAAACAATACAACCATTATCATGTAATATTTCTGCCAGTAAACCATTATTATTTTGAAAAGCTTTATATAAATAGTCTGGATTTTTCACATCTGCTCCGGCGGCTATTAACTTTTCAACCAAAATCACGGAATCACTATCAATTGCGGATTGAATGGCTTCATTAGGGTCTGAACCCGATTCCAATAGCTTTTCTACTAGTTGGATATTTAAATTATTTGTTGCGGCCTTTAACATTCCCGAGGGATTTGCTCCTGACTCCAGTAATAACAAAGCGGTTTCTGTGTCATTGTTTTCAATGGCATCCTTAATTCCCAAAGTTGCATCAGCATTATACTCTAAAGCCAATCTCACCATTTCCGGCTGTTTATCTTTTGATGCAGCTACAATGGCCTTGTTGGCATCGGCACCTTTTTCAAGTAACAGTTTTGAAATATCTGGTTTTTTTGCTGTTATAGATGTCTCAATTCCCAAATTAGGATTTGCTCCACTTTCTATTAATAAATTGACCCATTTTAAATCCTTTTCTCTCACAACCTCATCCAGTTGAGAAGAAACGTCAGCATTTCCTTTATCAATGGCAGCTTTGGCTAAATCTATGTTTTCTCCTTTAAGCGAAGCTTCAAGGGCTCTTGTAGTATTTCCCTCGTATTTATTTAAAACTTCCTCAAACAACTGGGTGTCCCCTTTTTTAACAGCATAGTCAAAAGTCTCGTCAGGATCTGCTTTATTATCTAAACTAAGCACTACAGCTTCCTTATTGTCTTTTTCAATGGCATATTGCAACGCTTGAGTTGGCTCTGCATTATTTTCAAGAGCAATTTCAAGAATTTCCTTATTCTTATTTTCAATAGCTCTGTTAACAGATGAGTTATCTGTTAATTTGGCATCTTTGGAAATAAATAATTTATATAGTTCTACATCATTTATTCTCGCTGCTGCCTCTAAAGATTCATTATTTGCTTCTGTCACCGGAGTTATCAAGTTAACTATGGTCCTGTTTTTTTTGCGTTGAGCCACAGTAACTGCTTGAGAAAATGTTGCTGATGTAGCGGTTCCGCCCAACTCTAAAAATTTTCGTGTCATATCTTCATCTTCATTTTGTACTGCAAGATCTATAGATTCTTCATTGGCAACGTAACCTTCAACACCGCTATCCATCAAAGCCTTGGCTATTTGATATCGTTTTTTTCTTACTGCAAAATCCAAATCATTATTTATGGGTTTGGCATTTTCACGCAATAAGGCATAAACTACAGAAGGATAATTATATGCAACCGATTTATAGATCATGTTATTCTTTGGCTTTGCACCTCTTTCCAACAAGGCAATTGCTTTATTCGGGTTAAAATAATCGGGGTCAAATGCGGCTTCTAAATCTTCGGTTGTTGGTTTAACCCCTTCATCCATAATTGCATTAAGGACATCTACACTAACTTGAGGAGATGTAATGGTGGCTTTAATAACACCCTTTGCCAATTTATTAGCTCCCGATCTGTACATTTGCTTTAGCCGATCTATTTCTCCATTACTCGCTGCGGCGATCAGTTCGGTGTCCATAACATCATTTCTGATAAAACTACTGTTATCAAAATCATTATAATCCCTTACACGTTCCAAAGTATATTCTACGTCATAGCGGTCATCATCAATTGTTTGAATGGAAACTTTTTTAGTAACCTTCACATTCATCGCTTCGGTAAATTTTGTTTTTGATTCCTGAGTTCCCGAATACCGCAATGCTGTTCTTTGTTGACTTTTTTCAAATTTTTTGGCATCATCCCAAACACTAACATATCCTTGTTTCAGATCTATTGAATCTACTTCTACCTGCAAAATTTTATTAAGCGTTATCACTTCTTCAGTAAAATAAGATTTCATGTCACCATCTTGCCTGCCAAACAATCGCTGCTGTTTTAGAAGGGCTTCTTCTTCACCGAAAAAACCCATGAATAATACGCCTGTATATTCTGATGCCGATTCATACCCGGAATCAATTTTTTCAATAGTTGTTACTTTTTGTTTGAATTTTATTGGGCCTCTATTAAAAAAAGAGTGCTGGCGTTGCTGACTTTTATTATAGAACACTTCTCGTTCAGCTAAATCTATAAAGGAATCGATAATTTTTCGTTTATATTCAAGATTCTCGATATTTGGAAAATTCTTTCTTGTAAGCAATCTGCTTATTCTAGTAAGTTCAATTCCTATTAATTCCGGATTGGAATTAACGGTCTTCTCCCATTTTGAATATTCCTTTATTGCTTTATCCCCTCCAATGGTAAAAACTTCTGAATTACCTACATTAATTCTGTTAGGATTACTTTTTAAATCAGATTTTACACCAGAATTATCTTCATTAATTATTGTTTTTATCTCATTAGCGAATTCTTCCGGAGCATACGCAGAATAGGTATAAGCATCCTTTCTTACTCCATTTCTTAAAATGAAATGACCTCCATAATGCGCTTTTGAAACAAAGTGCGTTCCATTTCTAAACAAAAATCCTGCAACACTTATATCCCTTCCTAATCTATTAACTTCATCAATAAATGTATCTGAAAGCGCTTTAGATTCATAATTTAATTTTAATTCACTTATCCTTTTGTAAAAAGATGAATAAACATATAAAAAATCAGGTTCGGCAAAATCTTTGAAGTTAAAATTATAGGCAGAACTAAACATAGCCAGGGCATAGTTTTCCATACCTGTTTTTTTGGCTATTTTGTCCAGCAAAGTGGTTTCATAATCATAGTCGGTAAGTACGAAGAATGTTTCAAGTCCCAAATCCTGTTCAGGAGAATTTTCAATAGTAACACCCTCAGATTTCAAAGTTTCAGGATTAAAACTCGAAAACTTAAAGGCATAGGTTTCTACTCGTGAGGGAAGGGTTTCACTAGATAAGTTGGTAAAGTCTATACGTCTGATATCAAAACTTTTTCCAATACTTTCAGCATTAAAACTGTTTTGCGTAAAACATATTTGACTCAGTAAAATAAAAAAGACAAGTAAACTTGCCAGCCATAAGCGCTTCATATATACGAGTTAAATGACGCCACTAATCACTTCAAATATATTAAAAATTGAGGATTTATAATAAAGTTTTTAATATTATTCCTTCATTTTGCATCTCATTAAGTATATGATTTTCAAAATATTCGACGGAAATAATTAAATCATAAATTAAATTAAAGTAATTTTTTGTCAAGAATCAAAAAAGATGTCTTCAAAGTCAGTTGGTTAAAAGTTTAGCATTATTTACTTAATTTCATACATTTACAACTTCATAATTTAAACAAACTACTATGTCCACTGCCAGCAAAGAGTATAAACGAGTTACTACGAAATCATTGGTAGATATGAAGAGTAATGGAGAGAAGATATCCATGTTGACGGCTTATGATTATACTATGGCCAAGATTTTGGATGGATCGGGTATAGATGTCATATTGGTTGGAGATTCAGCAAGTAACGTAATGGCAGGACACGAAACCACATTGCCAATAACTCTGGATCAAATGATCTATCATGCATCTTCTGTTATAAGGGCCATAGACAGAGCTTTGGTAGTTGTTGATCTTCCCTTTGGAACATATCAAAGTGATCCTAAAGAGGCACTGCGATCAGCTATAAGAATAATGAAAGAAAGTGGTGCGCATGCTGTCAAAATGGAAGGTGGAAAAGAGATCAGAGAATCCATTAGAAGAATTTTGAATGCAGGTATTCCTGTTATGGGACATTTGGGTTTAACTCCTCAGTCAATTTATAAATTTGGAACCTATACGGTAAGAGCAAAGGAAGAGCAAGAAGCACAACAATTAAAAGAAGATGCTTTAATGCTTGAAAAAGCAGGATGTTTTGCGGTTGTATTAGAAAAGATACCTGCTAAGCTTGCAAAAGAAGTAGCGCAAAGTTTAACCATTCCAATTATTGGTATAGGTGCCGGAAATGGTGTAGATGGTCAGGTTCTGGTAACTCATGATATGTTGGGAATGACTCATGAATTCAATCCCAGATTCTTACGACGTTATTTAGACCTGTATAAATCGATGACCAATGCGTTTGAACAATACATAAAAGATGTAAAAAACAAGGATTTCCCTTCTGATGAAGAACAATATTAGTGGCTACTAAAATTCTTTCAAACAAGTCCAATCTTCAAATTCTATTTGAAGACAATCACATTATTGTTATAAACAAGCGAGCAGGTGATATTGTTCAAGGTGATAAAACAGGAGATAAATCGCTTAGTGAGATTGTTAAAGAATATATCAAAGAAAAATTCAACAAACCGGGTAATGTTTTTTTAGGAGTAGTTCACAGGATAGACCGTCCAACAACAGGAATTGTGGTATTTGCAAAAACTTCAAAAGCGCTTACCCGATTAAATGCTTTATTTGCTAACAAAGAAGTTTCTAAAATATATTGGGCTTTAGTAAAAAGTCCTGTAAAAAATAAAGAAGGCAAACTAATACACTGGTTAAAAAAGAATCCGAAAAACAATAAATCTTCTGTTTATATCAATGAGATTCCGGATAGTAAAAAGGGTGTTTTAAATTATAAAGTCATTAAGGAATTAGAAAATTACAGCCTTTTAGAGATTAATTTAGAAACAGGAAGGCATCATCAAATCAGGGCTCAACTTTCAAAAGAAGGTTTGGCCATTAAAGGCGACTTAAAATATGGTTTTGACAGAAGTAATAAAGATGGTGGCATCAGTTTGCATGCCAGGGAAATAGAGTTCATTCATCCGGTCAAAAATGAAGCGCTTAAAATAACAGCACCTTTACCTGATGATCCACTTTGGGAAGCTTGTAAATAATTAATTCTTTTTTGTAAGTTTGTTACATATACTATTTTAGGATGAGAAAGTTTCTTTATGTTTTGGCAATTTTATTATTATCTAATTGTGCAGGTTACCATACAGCACCTAAGTTTTACGACAGATACAAGGATAGTAAAAAGGTGGAAGCCTATCAATTACCCAAATTTAAATCCAGTGTTATGGACAGTTTATCTCCATACACAAGAAACTTGTTTTTAGACGTTACAGACCTAAGATATTTAAAACTTAATCAGCCTGACAGAAATCAAAATGAATTATTGAAAATTGAAATAAGAGGACTTTTTAAACGTCGTTTTAAAGATTTACAAAGGGTTATTACTCAGGATTCCTTAAAGATAGTTTCAGTGAAAGTGGTTGATAATATTGCTACTGATTTCTTAGCATATTTAAATTACGGATCTGAAAATACAATTTTATACCTGGCAGGAGATATGGATCCAAGAGCCGTAAGGGAGTTTTTTAATGGTAATGAACACCTTAAGATCATGAAATACATGAAGCCTGAAAACTTTTTAGATATTGATTCTAACTTAAAAGCTATTGAAGAAAAAAATAAGGAATAATCTGTCTATTCAACACGTTAGAACTTGGAAATAAAAAGTTGCTCCACTAATTTTCCAAAAACAGGTAGTTGTCTCTTTAAGAAGGCCTAGTTAACGGAACTTAAGGCATAAATAGCAAAACTTCCCAACCAGTGTCCTCCTTCATAATTTTTATCGACTATTCCGGGTAAAGATTCATTAATGTGATTATTTGCTACTAGTTTTAGATGCTCATAACCTGAAAGGTCTTCTGATATTTTATATAAACTCCATGCTCTGGAAAAATTAACCCCATCAAGATGAACCAGTTTACCATCGGTTCTATCTGACACTTTTCCCGGTTGTAATTCAAAATCAGGATCTCTTAATTTAGGCAGGAACTTTTTTAACCATAATTTATATTCCTTCTTTGTCAGAATTCTTTTCATTAAGGCAGCTTCTTCCAAACATGGAGACAGAAAATCAAATCCACCAGGTTCCCATGAAAAAGGACAATTTTTATCATTAATGTAAAATTCTTTAGCACGAGATTCAATAATTGTTTTGAGACTGTCATTTTTTACAGTATCAGCATAATCCCATGCAAAACTTAAGCCAAAAGCCGTATTTGGATGTTCTCCAACCCTTATTGGATACAATAATTTTGGTAAGAATTCTATATATTTTCCAACCAATAAATCCGTTAAAGGTTGAAGATTACTCTCTAATTCTTTAGCTATTGGATCATCCCAGGTATGTAATTCTTCGGCCAGTTTTAATACCCAGGCCCAACCGTATGTTCGTTCGTAAGTTTTATTGTGCTCTCCATCAAAATAGGCTACTTCTTTTAAAATATTCTCTTTGGATAGGTTAGACTCGAGTTTCATTTTTATCGTATCTGCATTTTCTAATTCAGGGAACTCTTTAAGGAGTTTTACGAGGCTCCAATGACCGTGAACAGCTGAATGCCAATCGAAACAACCATAAAAAGCCGGGTGCAATTCTATAGGAGATAACAGGTCCTCATCACTACCTAATGTTTGCCCTAATCTATTGGGATATTCATTTTCAATGCAATTCAAAGGAAGTTGCGCCAAACGGTTTGCCTCTTGTAAGTTTAAAACAGGAATTCTTGAATGTTCATCAGATAGTTCTTTGGATTCCTTGTTGTTCTTTGACGGGTTGCAATTCAACAAAAGAAGACACACGAAAAATTTAATATAGTTTTTTATCATAATTCGTTTTTAACCTAACCAGCCCTCTCTGTCAAGACTTCTATATTGTATGGCTTCGGATATGTGATTGCCAAGAACCTTATTAGACCCTTCCAAATCTGCAATCGTTCTTGAAACTTTTAGTATTCTGTCATAGGCTCTGGCCGATAAATTCAATCGTTCCATTGCCGTTTTTAATAGATTTTTTGAAGCATCATCCAAAGCACAGAATTTCCTGATTTGTTTGCTGTTCATTTGCGCATTATAATGGATATTTTCAAATTCTTTAAATCTTTCTGCCTGAATCTCGCGCGCTGCCGTGACTCGCTTCCTTATTTCTATTGATGACTCTGCTTTGTTTTCATCTGAAAGTTTCTCAAAAGGTACAGGTGTTACTTCAATATGAATATCAATTCTATCCAACAGTGGACCGGAAATCTTACTTAAATATCGTTGCATTTCAGCAGGAGAAGAGGTTACCGGAGCATCAGGGTCGTTGAAATAGCCCCCGGGACTCGGATTCATACTGGCTACCAGCATAAAACTACTGGGATATGTAACTGTAAATTTTGCTCTGGAGATAGTTACTTCTCTATCCTCTAAGGGTTGTCTCATCACTTCTAACACACCTCTCTTAAATTCAGGCAATTCATCTAAAAACAAAACACCATTATGCGATAAAGAAATTTCTCCAGGTTGAGGGTAAGCTCCACCACCAACTAATGCAACGTCGCTAATCGTGTGGTGCGGACTTCTAAAGGGTCTTTGGGCCATTAATCCGGAATGCTCTTTAACGCGTCCTGCAACCGAATGAATTTTTGTGGTTTCCAAGGCTTCCTGAAGTGTCATTGGAGGTAAAATGCTTGGCAAACGTTTGGCTAACATGGTTTTACCAGCTCCAGGAGGACCTACTAATATTATATTATGTCCGCCTGCAGCAGCAATTTCCATGCAGCGTTTTATGCTTTCCTGACCCTTGACATCAGAAAAATCAAATTCTGGATAATCCAGATTCTTATAAAATTCTTCTCTGGTGTTTATTATGGTCTGTTCTATTTTTTCGCCTTTATCAAAATACTTGATGACCTGTTCAATATTATCAACTCCAAAAACTTGCAATTCATTTACAATTGCAGCTTCCTTTGCATTTTGATTTGGCAAAATAAACCCTTTATATCCTTCTTCTCTGGCTTTTATAGCAATGGGTAAGGCCCCTTTTATGGGTTGTAAACTCCCATCGAGCGAAAGCTCGCCCATTATTAAAAAGTCTTCTAAATTTTCGGCATTAATTTGGCTTGAAGCTGCCAATATACCAATGGCAAGAGTCAAATCATAAGCACTTCCCTCCTTGCGAAGATCGGCAGGAGCCATATTTATAGTTATTTTCTTTCCGGGAATCTTATAGCCATTGTTTTGTAAAGCTGCAGCAATTCTGTAGTTGCTTTCTTTTATCGCGTTATCAGGTAATCCAACAAGGTGATAACCAATACCATTATCGACATTGACTTCAACGGTTATTGTCGTAGCATCAACACCAAAAACGGCACTTCCGTATACTTTTCTAAGCATTAATTTTAGGGTTTGACCAAAAATAATAAAATTTGATTAATCTAAACTTCGAATAAATTCAATGGCCCGACGCTCATTATAATAGATATTATTCTTTTCATAAAAACCGACATGTCCACCATATTTTGGCATTTCCAGAAACAACTTTGAATTTGACTCCGCTTCCGGAACTGGATAACATTCTTCTGATAAAAAAGTATCATCTTTCGCATTTAGAATTAATGTTGGGATTTTTATTCCTGATAGAAATTGCAAACTACTGCACTTTTCATAATAATCTAACGCATCTTTAAATCCGTGAGCTTTTGAAGTATACACATCATCAAAATCTTTTAAGGTTTTAATGGTATTGATTTCCTCAACCGAAACTAATTCCGGGAATTGTTTTTGTTTTGATCTTAATTTTTCAATAAGATGTTTTTTGAACATATCTGAATAAAGGGTGTTCTTTAAAGTGTGTAATTCCAAACAAGACCCATACAAATAGCAGGGGACCGAAACAGCAATCGCAGCTCTGATCTGCTCTGGTATTATTCTTCCTTCACCTAAATATTTCAAAGCGACATTACCTCCAAGGCTAAATCCATTAAGATAGATTTCTGAGTAATGTTTAGTGTTCAAAATATGCCGAATGATTTCATCAAGATCTTCAGTGGCTCCCGAATGATACGATCTGTATTTTAGATTTGGTTGTCCGCTGCAGCCTCTGTAATTCACACAAACAGCATCATAATCATTTTGGTTGAATATTTTAGCTGTTGCTAACATATAAGGGCGTTGAGCATTCCCTTCCAATCCGTGCAAAACGACTACAAGTTTGTCTGTCTTTTTTTTGGCGAAGCTCCAATCCAGGTCTATAAAGTCCTGATCTGTTAAAGTAATTCGATCCCTTTCCTGAACTACACCGTTGACCTTTCGAAATATACCGGAATATACCGTTGAAAACTGACCGCTTTTAAACAAGAATCCTGGTTTATAATCAGACTTAATTATGGGCATCGAACTAATTCTGGAAATTGTCTAAACCAGCCTTTAACCAATCGAAATACTCTTCTGCATCGGGCACATAAGCAGCAGGATAGTTGAGTAATTCCATATCATGATTAAGCAATACATAATACGGCTGTGAATTATTTTGAAAATTAAGCGTTTGCAAAGTAGCCCACTTATCTCCAATTGACCTTATATTTTTTATCCCTCCGTTTGCTTTTAGAAACTGGAATTGCTCTTCTTTTGGAAGTTCTCTTCGATCATCGACATACAAGGAAATAATAATGAATTCTTCATTAAGAAGGCTGTAAACTTTATCCTTACTCCAAACTTGTTCTTCCATCTTTCGGCAATTTACACATGCCCATCCGGTAAAATCCAGCATAATTGGTTTATTCTGTTCTTTTGCTGCAGCAATGCCTTCACTTAAATCTTTATAACAATTTAATCCTAAAGGACATTTAGATTCCTTTGCATACAAACTGTATGGCAATGGCGGTGGAAAACCACTCAGTAGTTTTAAATTGGCATAGTTGGTATTGGTAAGTCCCGGAATGAGATATATAACAAAGGCCAATACTAAAAAGGCGAAAGATCCTCTGCTAAAACTAATCTTTTTCAAAGGTCCATCATGAGGGAATTTTATCTTACCTATTAAATACAAGAACAAACCTAGCCCGATCAATATCCATAAACCAATAAAAACTTCCCGTTTTAAAAGTCCCCAATGTTCAACAAGGTCGGCATTAGATAAGAATTTAAGTGCCAATGCCAATTCAATAAATCCTAAAACCACCTTTACAGTATTCAACCAGCCTCCGGATTTTGGAAGGGAATTTAACCATTTAGGGAACATGGCAAACAAGGAAAATGGTAAAGCCAGTGCTAAACCAAATCCGCTCATACCCATAGTTAATTGCATTGCACCAGCATCTGATGTTAAAGAACTACCTAGTAAGGTTCCCAAAATTGGACCTGTACAAGAGAAGGACACAATGGCTAAGGTCATTGCCATAAAAAAGACACCAATCCACCCTCCTATTTTATTTGCTTTACTATCGAGGGCATTACTCCAGGATGAAGGTAAAGTAAGTTCAAAGTATCCAAAAAATGAAATAGCGAATACAATAAAAATGACAAAGAAAATGATGTTTAAAGTGACATTAGTAGAAATGTTATTCAATATTTCCGGATCCAATGAATCCAATAAATGGAACGGCAGACTCAATAAAACATAAATAAGGAATATAAAAAACCCATAAAGAATGGAGTCTCTGATCCCTTTTTTATTGTCACCTGAGCTTTTAGTGAAAAAAGAAACAGTAAGTGGGATCATTGGAAAAACGCAAGGCGTTAATAAGGCAATTAATCCGCCCAGAAATCCCAATAAGAATATTGAAAAATGGGTTTTTTCCTTAACCTCTTCAACTTCAAAATTATCCCAGCCTGTGATGTTTAAATTCAACCGATTGGACAAGATCTTACTATTTTCATCAATTTCTGTTATTGCTTCAGGATCATTGGTATTAGTTAAATTAAAAGTGACTATTTCACCGTCAAAAATACATAGCTCATCATCACAGGCCTGATAGGAAATTTCACTTTCAATATATTCCAAATCAGGATCGATCAATTCAATACTTTGAGTAAAGGTTGCCTCCCCATCAAAATAGGTTAGGTCCATTTCAAAAACCTTATCAAATTTAGTGATGCTCTCACTTTCTACAGCCTTTCCAATTAATTTGAACTGTTGTGTACTTTGAATGGAATCATAAAGAAACTCGGTTGGAATGGCTCCTCCTTCCGGCAGATCTTGCGAATATAAATGCCATCTGTCCTGTATTGATGCTTTATAGATAAGATTGTATTCTGTATCTGATATTTTCTCGGTTTCTATAGACCATTTTACCGGCTGGATTTGAGAAAAGGAATTTAAAAATGATAAAAATGCAATTAAAACAACTAAAAAACGCTTCATTCTTTTATGCTTATTTTTAAAATATTTTTGGTATGCTCTTTTACTTTATATCGCTCGTCCAGTCGCATATTTACAACCCAGACCACATCATTTTTTGAACATAATAACCAGGTATTTTCTTTGGCAACCAAAGATAGTTTTTCATCTTTAAAAAACTTACTCAATTTCTTTTTTCCTTTCATTCCAAAAGGGTAAAAATAATCACCTTCTCGCCATTTCCTTAGTGTAAGCGGGAACTTTAACAAATCTTTATCTATTAATACTCTTGATTTGTTTGATTTGTTGAATTGCTGGATAGTTTCAATATGCAAAATACCAACTGGTGTATCAACTTGTTTATCGCCCTCAGAAATTGAAATAGATCCTGAAACATTTGTTTCATTTTCTGTCAGGATCAAGGTATTTCTGTCTTTAAGTAATCGATGTGTTTTAGAAATAACATACTTACCGGATTGAGTTCCCAGCAAATCCAGAATATCATTCCATTCAGTGAACCCATAATCATTCAACAATTCGTACAAATAGGCTTTTGGATTGGATAATTCAAGAAATTCTTTTACATCAAAATGAATTTCAGTATCAGAAACTTCCTTAATAATAACTTCTGAAATATCATCAATTTTATCATCGATGATCGTTTTAGAATCCTGCAAAAAACCTTGTGTTTTTATGAAATTTTGTAAAAACTGAGGATTGATTTCCTTTAACTGTGGAATAAGGTCCAAGCGCAATTTATTACGTAAATATTTTTTAGAGGTATTGCTGCTATCCTCTCTCCAATGTAATTTATTGCTATTGGCATAAACCTCTATTTCTTCCCTTGTAAATGGCAGTAAGGGACGGATAATATTATTGTTGATCTCCGGAATTCCCATCAATCCTTCAATTCCCGTTCCTCTGGACAGGTTTATCAAAAAAGTTTCCAGATTATCATCGGCATGATGAGCCGTGAGGATGTAATCAAAATTAAGTTGCTCTGCCAACTCATTAAACCAATTATATCGCAATTCGCGAGCTGCCATTTGAGTAGAAATTTTGTTTTGATCGGCATAACGCTCAGTTTCAAAATTTTCAATAAAAACTTCCACCTCCATATTTTCTGCAAGGTTTAGTACAAAGTCCTCATCACTGTCACTTTCACTTCCTCTTAAATTAAAATTGCAATGGGCCAAAGCAAAATCAAGTTTTAATTTCCAGCATAGATGCGCTAAAACAACACTATCAATTCCGCCTGAAACGGCAATCAACAATTTGCTTTCATCTAAAAATGAAAGTTTCGTTTTAACATGCTTTTTAAACCGATCTAACATGTCGTAAATATACAACTTTGGATATGGTAAACAATTAGCTGAAATTCATTTAATGTTATGATTTTTGTCATATTATTATTTCCAGTATTTAGTAACTTTAGAAGTGATAATGATAAATTTTTTGATTATGAGTACTCTTGATAAAATAAATGCAAAAGAAACAAAATCGGAATTTGATAAAAAAGTCCTTTCAGCAATTCAACATTTACATCCATACGTTAAACACAGGCTTTATATAGCAGAATCAACTCGTATATTACCTAAAAACATGTACTTTTCTAATGGTATAATTGATGATGGAATTGTAAAACTATATGAAAAGGGTTTTGATATTGATGCCAGTGCCATGGAAATCAAATTAAAACTTTTTGAAATTATAGATAACGATCTGGATGAATTGTTTAAAAATGAATCCTTTCATAAAAATACAGTGAGTACAAGTACCATTTTAGAAAAGGAACTCGACAAGTTAAAAGAGGATTTTACAGTAGATGCAGACCTGGATCTGGTTTTGAATACAGAGCTAAGTGATATTTCCTATAAGCAGGATAATGGCGAACATGTGTTTGTTTATGATGATAGTGATTCCAGTGTTTTGAATGCTTTTGAAGTACAAGATATGTCTTCTAATCAATCGAAAAATTTAATTGGCGGATTGTACAGATGGCTACCTATCATGGCTGCAGATATTATTGATCTTTATGCCTTTGGTAAATTGAGTTTTGAGGAAATCGCTAAAGTGAAACACATAAGTGTTGAACATGTAGAAAAGATATTTACTGCCGTTAAAAAGAGTTTCAGGAATCACCTGGGTTAGTCAATTGTTCCAGGGCTTCCCTCATTGCTTTTGCTTTTATAAGGCATTCCTCATATTCTCTAAGCGGATCACTTTTAGCTGTAATGGCACTACCCACAGAATAAGAAACATACCTATTTGATTGATTGTATAAAATACTTCTAATGATCACATTGAAGTCGAAATTGCCTTTTGGTGAAATATAACCAACTGCCCCTGAGTACAAGCCTCTTTTTGTTTCTTCCAATTCCTCGATAATTTTCATGGCTGATATTTTAGG
>CBDUIO010000009.1:0-23304 GCA_965367355.1 uncultured Flavobacteriaceae bacterium | reverse complement strand
TAAAAGTGTCTATATAGTTTTTAAAAAGTAACTTCATTTGGTTGGTTGTAAGGCAAAAGTAAAAAGTACAATCCAATTGCCGCACTTTTATACATTGAATTATTTGATAATCAAATAATCACAAGACATTAGGATTTAATCTGGTCTAAATAAGTAATTGATCAAAGCTCAACAAAATAATATTAATTGTATTTTTGAATATAAAACCGTTCAAAATGAAATATAATAAGCTGCTAGTTATTCTGGTTATCATATTATTTTCCTGCGGAAGCAGTAAAAGTTTTCAGAGTTTTTTTGATGCTCATAAATCAGACATTGGTGTAACTGCTTTTCAAGTACCAAATTTCATGAAAACCCTATTGAGCAATATTTCTCCAAAACAAAACATGTTTGATAATCTGACTGATTTTAAATTCATAACCTTTAATAATACATCATTACAAAATCAGAAAAATTTAATAAATGAAATGAATGTGGTTGCCAGTAGTAAATTTACTGATATGTATAGGAAAAATACTGTGGAAAACACAAAGATCATATCAGTAAAGGAATTAGGAAATGTAGTAACTGAGGCTATAGTCTTTGATAGTAAGGTTGATAAAACAACCGTATTTTATATAAAAGGTCAATTTGATCCTGAGAAGATAAAGGCATTTTCTGATGACAGTACTTTTGAAGATTTCACCAAAAACCTTCAGAATGAATACCAAATGAACTTAAATCCTTCTTTAAATCCTTCATTCAACCCAAATAATTAAAATGAAAAAAAATCTAATTTATTTGTTAATCATATTAATAATTGGCTGTAACCAAGATAAACAACCCATATTAGGTGAAACAGAATTTCAAATTCAAATGAACTCTGATTTTAAGGATGCAACTAAATCACCTTTAAAGGAAAAAGATAGAAAAGAATTCAAGGGGTTGGAATTTTATAAGTTTGATTCTACTTATGTGGTAACAGCAAAACTAATCAGAACACCCGATGAAAAACCTTTCAAAATGAAAACAACGACAGATCGAATGCCTGATTATATTAAATACGGTATCGTTGAGTTTCAGATAAAAGGAAGAACTCATAAACTTAATATCTATCAGAATTTAGATCTTCTGGAAGAAGATGGCTATGAGGACTATTTGTTTCTGCCATTTTTAGACAATACGAATGGAGAAGGCAGTTATGCAGGAGGGCGATATGTTGAATCCAGTATTCCGGATAGTGATACTTTAATTATTGATTTTAATACGGCATATAATCCTTATTGTGCCTATAATGACAAATATTCGTGTCCAATTGTACCCAGGGAAAATTATGTGGATGAAAACATTATGGCCGGAGTAAAGGCATTTGGAAATCACTAAAAGTTTTTTACCAAAAACATACCAAAGAAAACTGCCAAAAATCCGATTACAAAACTACCAATCGTATACAAGGCAAAACTCATAAAATCACCTGATTTTAAAAACACGTGATTCTCATATGCAAAAGTTGAAAAAGTCGTAAATCCTCCACAAAATCCTGTTGCCAGAAAGAGAGTTTGATTATTGGAAAGCGTATTGCTTTTTAAGGCTATTCCAAGAATAATCCCAATGAGTAAACTTCCTAAAATATTAGCGGCAAAAGTGCCATATGGTATGCCATCTTTTGGATTGTTCAAATAATCTCCCAGAAGATGTCTTAATACGCTTCCAAAGCCACCTCCAATAAAAACCAATAATAGTTGTTTCAAACCTAATTATTATTTAATAGCGAGGTAAATGACTGTTTTCCATTTCGCTGGATTCGGTTCACTGATTGGGTCTGTTAAATATGCTTCAATCATTGGTCCTGTTTCGTTTAGTTCTAAGTTATTATCAGAAACATACTTCATTGCTGTATCCCAAGCCTCTTTTAAATTGCTGTAATCTCCGGTTAGAGTAGTTTTTAAAGCTTTAAACGGATCTAGTTTACCGGTTAAAACATCGCTTTCGGTAGTGATCACTCTGGTGGTTGTGGGCACACATGAAGAGAACATTACAGCATTGTTTTCTACATCCCATTTGTGATAAATAACAAATGGAGCTCCAGCCATTTCAATATTATTTGTTTTGACGAATTCTTCTAATTTAGGCATCATTTCTGACATTTTGGACTTAAATTCATCCATTTTACAAGAAGTTGTGCTGTACAAATAATATCCTCCGCTATGGTCTGTAATACCATCTACATTGATGCTGTATTTTTTCATTTCAACTAAAGTGATACTGTCTAATTTAGACAATCCCCTTTCAAAATCAGGGCCAATCATTTTATCAAAGCCGCCAGATAAAGCAGCAAAGCCTTTGAACATAAAAGGCACTTCTTCACTATTCATTTTCCAAGTGACTTTGGTTTTATTGTCACTCGTTGGTTCGAACGTCCATTTTATGCTCGAAGGCTTAAAATCTTCAAACTGTAATTCCTGATCAATAGACTCATAAGGAGCCGCATCAGTTGTTTTCATGCTGCCCAGACCATCCTTACCTTCCCATGAATAAGAACCACCAACACCTGCTGTTTGTTCCGGAAACATTAATTTTAGATCAGGTTCTTTTTCGACCCATGGAGACCAGGATTCCCAATTTTTAAAATCGATAACATTATCATATAAAACTGCTGCAGGAGCTTCAACTGTTCTTTCTCTAGATACTTCAAATGAATTTGGCTGTACGGCAATATAAATAGCCAAACCAATAATTATAATGAGCAGTAAAAACAGGACATATTTTAGAAATTTCATAATTTTAAGTCGGATTATTTTAGAATATCAAATATAATCAATTTTATTCTACGCTAATATATATTACCTTTGCAATTCGAATTAATAAACTACAAAAAAATGAATATTAAATCCCTATTAATAGTTGTATTTTCAGCAACTTTCTTCTTTTCATGTAATCAAGATAAATCTAAAATTGAACCTTCGTTGTCTGAAGCTAAAGTTAGCTCAGATTTTAATTATAATGTTGAGCAGTTTGCCGATGTAAAAATACTTCGGTATCAAATTCCGGGTTGGGAAAATTTAACCCTTAAAGAGCAAAAATTAGTATATTATTTAACCCAGGCAGGATTATCCGGACGTGATATTATTTGGGATCAGAATTACAGACATAATTTAAAAATAAGAAAGGCATTAGAGACCATTTATGAAAGTTATTCCGGCGATAAAGCAACTTATGATTGGAAAGCTTTCGAAACATACCTAAAGCGCGTATGGTTTAGCAATGGAATACATCATCATTATTCTTCTGATAAATTTAAACCACAATTTTCTTCAGATTTTTTAACCTTTTTATTAAAAGAGACAGACACACAACTTGAAGGGGAAGCTTTTGATGTTATTTTTAATGATAAAGATGCTAAAAAAGTAAATCTTTCTAAAGGTGTTGATAATGTAAGTTTATCAGCAGTTAATTTTTATTCTCCAAACGTTACTAATAATGATGTTGAAGTCTTTTACAAGAATATTAAATCACCAAATCCTGACAAGCCATTATCATTTGGGCTTAATTCCAAGCTGGTTAAGGAAAACGGAAAAGTACTTGAAAAGGTATATAAATCAGGTGGGTTGTATGGAAGTGCAATTGATGAAATTATAAAATGGCTTGATTTGGCTAAAGGAGTAGCAGAAAATGAGGCTCAGGGAAAGGCGATCGAATTATTGATAGATTATTTAAAAACAGGCGATCTTCAAACATGGGATGACTATAATGTTGCCTGGACAGCTGCGACAGACGGGAATATAGATTATATAATGGGATTTGTTGAAGTTTATAACGACCCATTAGGATATAGAGGCTCTTATGAAAGTATCGTGCAGATCAATGATTTTGACATGTCTCAAAAAATGGCAGTGCTGTCAGAAAATGCACAATGGTTTGAAGATAATTCGCCGTTAATAACTCAACATAAAAAAGAGAATGTTGTTGGAGTAACATATAAGGTTGTTAATGTTGCAGGTGAATCTGGAGATGCTTCTCCAAGCACTCCAATTGGGGTCAATTTACCAAATGCTAACTGGATTCGTGCAGAAGTAGGCAGTAAATCTGTTTCCTTAGGTAATATTATTGATTCTTATAATAATGCAGGTAGTTCAGGGCGTTTGAAGGAGTTTGTAAATGACCAGGAAGAATTAGATCTTGAAGAGAAATATGGTAAGTTGGCCGATAAATTACATACTGCTTTACATGAAGTAATTGGTCATGCATCCGGAAAAATTAATCCCGGAATTGGAACACCTAAAGAAACTTTAAAGAATTATGCATCAACAATTGAAGAAGGAAGGGCAGACCTTGTTGGGCTATATTATTTATATAACCCAAAATTGCAGGAATTAGGATTGGTTGATGATTGGAAAGCTGTAGGTAAAGCTGCTTATGATGGCTACATCCGCAACGGACTTGTAACGCAACTTATAAGATTGAATTTAGGGGATGATGTTGAAGAAGCGCATATGCGTAATAGACAATTCGTATCTGCCTGGGTATTTGAAAAAGGAAAGGCTGAAAATGTTATTGAAAAAATAACGCGAGATGGAAAAACCTATTACAACATTTCAGACTATGACAAATTGCATGATCTGTTCGGACAATTATTGCGAGAAACACAACGAATAAAATCTGAAGGCGATTACGCTGCAGCTGAAGCTTTGGTTGAGGGATATGGTGTAAAGGTAGATCAAGACATACATAAAGAAGTATTAGAGCGCAACAAACAATTTACGGCTGCTCCTTACAGTGGATTTGTCAATCCTGTACTTGTTCCAGAAAAAGATGATACTGGTGAAATCACTGCTATAAATGTAATTCAACCTGAATCATTTGAAGGTCAAATGCTTAATTACAGTAAGAATTTCGGATTTTTGCCAATAGTAAACTAAATAATTGTAGAAACAATAATAAAAAAAGCACCTATTGGTGCTTTTTTTATTTAAAAATAAATTTTATTGCAGAAATAAATAAAATAAAAGATATAAAGGCAATTAATACCCAAACCGTTCCGGGGTAATACTTTTTATGAAGATTCAGGTCCTTTCTATATGCAAAGATCAAGGTAAATATAAATGCGATGGCAAACAGAATTCCAAAAATCAACTGACCTTTTGTAAACATATTTCTGTATTTTTAGTAACTTATATTTTTTACAATAACGAAAACAAAGCTAATAATTAAATGTCTAATTCCATAGTTTTTGGAGGCACATCCGGAATAGGAAAAGAACTATCCAAGAAGTTGTTATTAGATGGCTATAAAGTTGTGATAACGGGTAGAAGTATAGACTTATTATATGAATTAAAAGCCCAGTATCCGGATAAAGTCAAAGTCAGGCAAAATGATGTACAGGATATTAAGCAAACAGAGGCAATATTTAATGAAATCGCTGATGAATTAGGAACCGTGGATATAATCATTCATTGTTCAGGAATTGGATATGAAAATCCCAATTTAGAATGGAATAAAGAATATGACACTTTAAAAACCAATGTAGTTGGAGCAACTAAAATTTACGATTTAGCGTTTTTGTTATTCAAAAAACAAGGGTTTGGGCATTTAGTAGGTATTTCCTCGATAGCTTCTCTTAGAGGTAATAGAGAATCTCCGGCTTATTTTGCCTCAAAAGCCTTTCAGGTGAATTATCTGGAGTCTCTTTATTTTAAAGCAAGGGAGATTAAAGGAGGAAAGGTTCATATAACCGATGTCCGTCCGGGATTTGTCGATACCAAAATGGCTTTGGGTGATGGAATATTCTGGATGTCTTCTTTGGATAAAGCAAGTAATCAGATCTATTTAGCTATAAAAAGAAAAAAACGTCGTGTTTATATTTCAAAAAGATGGAACTTAATTGCATGGGTTTTGAAAATAGTACCTTCGTGGTTAATGAAAAAAGTAATGTAGTCCGTTTACAGATCAGGACTATTAATAAAGACATGTAAGGTCGAGCGCAGTCGAGACCTTTTTAAATAATTATTGAGATGAAAAAAAAGATAGAAGCTGTAAAAGCATTTCATAAAGCATATAAGTTAGGATATCGTGAATCTCCAAAAGCCGATTTGGGATTAGAAAAGAATCTTCTTCGATATAAACTTATGAGAGAAGAAAATGAGGAGTATTTAGAAGCTGCCAATAGGAATGATCTTATTGAAGTAGCTGATGCTTTAGGTGATTTACTGTATATACTTTGCGGAACCATTATTGAACACGGCCTGCAGCATAAAATAGACGAGGTTTTTGAAGAGATACAGCGTAGTAATATGAGTAAATTAGGAGAAAATGGAGAACCTATCTATCGTGAAGATGGTAAGGTTTTAAAAGGTCCCAACTATTTTAAACCAAATATTCTTGATATTTTAGATAAATAAAAAAGAGAAGCCAAAGCCTCTCTTTTTAACAAGTTATACTATAACTCGCCAACAATATGGATCATCCACTTTGTTGGTTTGTATATCTGTGATGCGTTTTTTAAGTTTTGCAGCATAAGTCTCTTTTAATTCTGGAAGATCATAATCTTCACCTCTATAACCAAAACCTGAAATAGGGGAAATAACAGCTGCTGTTCCTGCTCCAAACATTTCTTTTAAACTTCCATTTTTAGCGGCTTCAACTACTTCACTTACCTTAATTCTTCTTACCTCTACTTTTATACCCATATCCTTGGCAATATCAATGATGCTTTTCCTTGTGATGCCATCTAAAATACGGTCGCTGGTTGGTGCAGTAATTAAAGTATCATTTATTCTCATGAATATATTCATGGCTCCAGCTTCTTCAATATACTCATGATTAGTATCATCTGTCCAGATTACTTGGTTATAACCTTTATTTATAGCCAGTTGAGTAGGGTAAAATTGCCCCGCATAATTACCACCGGCTTTAGCATAGCCCACACCACCATTGGCAGAGCGAGAATATTTTTCTTCTATCAATACCTTGACTTTTCCTGAAAAATATGGACCGGAAGGTGATAAGGCAATTATTAGCTTGTATTCATCAGCAGGTGATGCATGAAAACCAAGTCCGGTTGCAAAAATAAATGGACGGATATATAACGAGCTGCCTTCAGCCTTCGGAATCCAATCACTGTCAACTTTTAGTAAAGTTTTTAATCCTTCCATAAAATAGTCTTCCGGGACTTCAGGAATTGCCAAACGCTTAGCGGAAATGTTCAGGCGCTTACAATTATCCATTGGTCGAAATAACAAAATATTGCCTTTGCTATCCTTATATCCTTTCATTCCTTCAAAAATTGATTGTCCGTAATGAAATATCTTAGCAGATGGCTCCAAAGTAATTGGCTGGTATGGCATGATCTTTGGCATGGACCAGGCGCCATTTTTGTAATCACAAACCATCATATGATCTGTATATACTTTTCCAAAACCTAAGTTATCAAAGTCAACATCATGTATTTTTGTTGTTTTTGATTTAATGATCTCCAAATTTTTTGTTATTGCGTTACTCATTATAATTGGTTTTATATAACAAATTTATGCATTTATTGATTCATAAAAAACTGTATCTTCGTATCGTCATAAATTATTATCAAATGCAAAAACTTTTAACACTTTTTTTTATTGGATTGTTACTTATTTCTTGTAAAAATGAAACAAAAAAAGAATCAATAACTGAAAATCAGGATGAAATCTCATACGCTTCATTTGGCAAGGAGATCATTGCAGATGATGCCATTGCTGCTTCTTCAATGGCTCAGCATTATAAAACCATGAAACCAGGCGACAGTATTGATTCTAAAATCATTGGCAAAGTTAATGAGGTTTGTCAGGCAAAAGGTTGTTGGATGAATGTTGATCTTGGAGATGGCAATCAAGTTTTGGTTAAGTTTAAAGATTATGGATTTTTTGTTCCAAAGGACATTGCTGGAAAAGAAATAATAATGAACGGAAAAGCATTTATTGACGAAATGCCTGTTGATGAACAACGACATTTTGCAGAGGATGCAGGAAAAACTCCTGAAGAGATAGCTGCTATTACTGAGCCTAAAAAAACGTATTCCTTTGAGGCCGATGGTGTACTTTTAATCCAGTAATGGATAGAAAAATAATCGTAACGGGAGATGGTTCTCATACTATCTTTTTACCGGAATGGAACGAACATTACCATTCAAAACATGGTGCAATACAAGAAGCTATTCATGTGTTTATTCAGTCAGGATTGCATCACATCTGTAAATTAAATCCAAAGAAAGAATTGTCTATACTTGAAATGGGATTCGGCACAGGACTTAATGCTTATTTAACGCTTTTAGCAGTTATAAAGTTTAGGTTAAGAGTGAATTACATTGGTATTGACGCTTATCCGGTTAGTTTACACGAAATCAAAAAACTTAATTATCCTAAAGCAATTTTAGGTATAGAGAAAGACGCATTATTTGATGTTTTGCACAGTTCTCAATGGGAATCAAATCATCAAATAACAGATAGGTTTGCACTTACCAAATGTCAGCAATTCTTTAATGACATTAAAGAGTTTGAGTCAATAGACTTGATTTATTTTGATGCTTTTGGCCCCAGGGTACAACCTGAATTATGGACTGAAGATATTTTTAAAATAATGTTTAAGGCACTAAAAACAAATGGCGTATTAGTGACGTATTCTGCAAAGGGAAGTGTTCGCCGAGCAATGCAGGATGTAGGATTTACTGTGGAACGACTCCCGGGCCCTCCGGGAAAACGTGAAATGTTGAGAGCCACAAAACTATTGATGAATTCTGCTCAATAGAATTTTGGACTAGATGTTATAAACTTATCAAGAAAAGTGACATTTGGAAATGTTAAAGGATTTGGTGATTAATAGTTAAATACCAGCCAATTTTGTTAAACCTAACTTAAAGCGGTACAATCCGATTAGGCTAATTCGTAACTTTACCCAAAATTGCAGAATGAAGGTTTTAATTACAGGAGCTACAGGATTAATTGGGAAAAAGCTAACCGAACTTTGTCACCAAAAAGGGTGGTCTGTAAATTATTTATCTACAAGTAAAAATAAACTTCAAAGTAAAGAACGTTATAAAGGTTTTTATTGGGATCCTAAAAAAGGAGAGATCGATGAAACCTGTTTAAAAGGTGTTGATGCAATTTTTCATTTGGTTGGTGCAAGCATAGCCGAGAGGTGGACTTCAAACTATAAAAAAGAGATCATTTCCAGCAGGGTCAAAACAACTCAGTTATTGGTTAGTGCTATTAAAAAAGGGAATTATCCTGTTAAAAAAGTAGTGTCGGCGAGTGCAATTGGTATCTATCCGCCTTCAATGACTAAGTATTATGATGAAAAAAATGATGAAATAAGTTCCAGTTTTTTGGGGGATGTAGTACAAAAATGGGAACAAGAAGTCGATAAGTTTTCAAATTTGGATATTGACGTTGTAAAAGTAAGGATAGGAATTGTATTAAGTGCAAAATCAGGTGCTTTACCAAAGATGGTACAACCAATAAAATATGGGGTTGGAGCTGCATTTGGAAATGGAAATCAATGGCAATCCTGGATCCATATTGATGACCTTGCTTCTATGTTCATTTACGTAATGGAAAAAGACATTTCAGGGATTGTGAATGCTGTGGCTCCAAACCCGGTTACAAATAGTGAAATGACCAAAGCCATTGCAAAACAGTTAAACAGACCATTAATTTTACCCAATTTACCTAAGGTTATCTTAAATTTAATTTTGGGAGAAATGCACATCCTTTTATTTGAAAGTCAAAGGGTTTGTGTGAAGAAAATTGAAAATTTAGGATTTGAATTCAAGTTCCCCAATTTACAACCTGCCTTAGAGGATCTTTTGTAGATCACTGGTCTCTGCGCCATTGCCAGAGCATTCCGTCTTCCTTATCATAAAATTCTTTTACAAATTTGAATTCACATTTTTTTAGAACACTAACGGAAGGATTATCCAGAGCTAAAGTGTGTGCAATTATTGAGTTTACTAAATTGCTTTTAAATGCAATTTCAATTAGTAGATTTACCATTTCTGAAGCGTAACCTTTATTTCTAAAAGATTTTGCCACTTCGTAGCCAATTTCAACTATACCATCCTTTGGCTCACCTTTAAAACCGCAAGTTCCTGTAACCGTATTTGTTTTAATAATTATTGGTAAATAGGTCCACCAAGTTTGAGATTCAGGATTCTGTGAAACAGCGTTTAAGGAATATTCGAAAATGTCTTTACCAAATTCCGACCAGTTTTGTGGCACATTAACTCCAAGGTTTTTTGAAAGGACGTCATCACCTTCAAGTATCCATTCTAGTATTTCCGAACTGCAGTTAATTAATTTTATACGTTCTATTTTAGTCACATATCAATATAAAAAAAACCACTCAATTTTTGAGTGGTTTTTTTAAACTTAAGAACTTGATTTGTTAAGATTTTTGGCCCTTAACGATGATCTTCAATTCCATATCATCATTAATGAACTTGTCTCCCAGATTATCAAAGAAAGATTTTGAACCATATTTAACATCCCATTTAGAACGGTCTATTGTAAATACCTCACTTGTGATTGTAAAGTTATCTCCTTCAGAAGAAACAGTTACAGGGAATGTTACATTATTCTGCTTCTCTTTTAATTTTAAGTTTCCTGATAGCATTGATCTGCCTTCATTGACTTCAAATCCGGTGATTTCAAAAGCTGCACTTGGATATTTTTCAACATCAAAGAAGTCAGCACTTTTAAGGTGACCAACTAATTTTCCGTTTTTCTCATCATCAGCAGGTATGTCCAAATCTACAATTGAATTCATGTCAATCAAAAAGGAACCACTTTCAACTTGTCCATTATTAACGGTGAATACACCATTTTCTAAACTAATTGTACCGTTGTGTTTGCCGGTTGGTTTAAATCCTGTCCATTCAATTGTGGATTCTTCTGCGTTAGCCAGATATTTAACAGATTGCATTTGTGCCTGAGCAGCAGCTTCTGCGGCAGTAGTTTCAGCTTCTTTAGCCTTATCCTTACAAGCAACAATCGTTGTGGTTACTGCAATAATTGTAAAAATTTTTAAAATTCTTTTTTTCATTTTTTTAGGTTTGTGTTATTATTTTCTGGCGCAAAAATAGTAAATCAGAAGGTAATAATGGGGTACATAAAAAAATTTAAGTTTTTTTTATGACATTATGACATTTTAATAATAATGGCAGTACTTTTGCCAATCAAGAATTAGTAAGTAAAAACCGAAATTATAATGAGTAAAAAAGACAACAAAGAAGAATTAATGGAAGACCAAGAAATTGCTCAGAAGGCTCAGGAGACTCAGGATGTAGATAATGAAAAGGTTGAATCAT
Source organism: uncultured Flavobacteriaceae bacterium (assembly GCA_965367355.1). GTDB lineage: Bacteria > Bacteroidota > Bacteroidia > Flavobacteriales > Flavobacteriaceae > Site-B1. Next base: position 11,993 of record CBDUIO010000009.1, on the reverse strand, counting down.
CTCCAGAGGACCAATTAAAGGAAGAACTTGGAAAAGAAAAGGATAAATTTTTGCGCCTTTTTGCTGAATTTGAAAACTATAAAAAAAGAACCACTAAAGAACGCATAGAATTATTTAAGACAGCAAGTGAAGATGTCATGATTTCATTACTTCCGGTTTTAGATGATTTTGAGCGTGCATTAACCCATATTGAAGATGATAAAGAAGCCGAAGACCTTAGAAAGGGAGTATTGCTAATTTATCAAAAACTGCTTAATACTTTAGAACAGAAAGGTCTAAAAGTAATTTCTGTAAAGAAAGGCGATTCATTTGATGCTGAGGATCATGAGGCTGTAACTCAAATTCCTGCACCTAATAAAAAAATGAAGGGTAAAATTATCGATATAGTTGAAAAGGGATACAAATTGGGAGATAAAGTGATTCGTTTTCCAAAAGTAGTTATTGGGCAATAATCCATAAATTTTCTACTTGAAAAATTTATAGAATAAACTTTTAAAAGGATAATGGCAAAAAGAGATTATTACGAAATTTTAGGGATATCAAAAAGTGCTTCTGCTTCAGAAATAAAAAAAGCTTACCGTAAAAAAGCAATTGAATATCACCCTGATAAAAATCCAAATGATAAAACGGCCGAGGCGAAATTCAAAGAGGCTGCTGAGGCTTATGAGGTTTTAAGTAATCCGGATAAAAAAGCACGTTATGACCAATTTGGTCATCAGGCATTTGATGGTGCTGGAGGATTTGGTGGTGGAGGTATGAATATGGAAGATATATTCAGTCAGTTTGGAGATATTTTTGGTGGTGCATTTGGCGGTGGCGGATTTTCCGGATTTGGCGGTGGATTTGGCGGTGGCCAAAGAATGGTAAAGGGTAGTAATTTAAGGATACGAGTTAAATTATCTTTAGAAGATATTGCTAATGGTGTTGAAAAGAAAGTTAAAGTAAGAAGAAAAGTTCAGGCTAAAGGAACTACATATAATACCTGTTCAAGTTGTCAGGGAAGTGGTCAGGTCACCAGAATTACCAATACCATTTTGGGCAGAATGCAAACGGCTTCAACTTGCCCTACATGCGGTGGTGCAGGTCAAACGATAAAAAGTAAACCTTCTGATGCTGACTCGCAAGGGTTAAAAATTTCTGAGGAAACCGTTTCAATAAAAATTCCTGCCGGAGTTGTAGATGGTATGCAGTTAAAGGTAGGTGGAAAAGGAAATGACGCTCCGGGAAATGGAATTGCCGGAGACCTTTTAGTTGCCATTGAAGAAGAGAAACATCCTACTTTGCAGCGTGAGGGAGATAACCTCCACTACGATCTTTACATCAGCATATCAGATGCTGCACTGGGAGGTTCAAAAGAAATTGATACGGTAACAGGAAAGGTTAGAATTAAAATCGAACCTGGTGTACAATCAGGTAAAATTTTAAGACTGCGAGGAAAAGGAATTCCAAGCATAAATGGCTATGGAAAGGGAGATTTACTGGTACATATAAATGTTTGGACGCCTAAAAAATTATCTAAAACGCAAAAGGAATTTTTTGAGAGCATGCAAAACGATGTAAACTTCATTCCAAGGCCTGAAGTTGGAGATAAATCTTTTTTTGAAAAAGTTAAAGATATGTTTTCATAAATTATTTCTATTTTAATAAAAAGTAGTATATTTGATATATCACTAATAATTATTAGTGGTATTTTTCTTTTTCATAGCAATTTTTTCCCATCCTTGAAACTTGTTTTAAGGGTGGGTTTTGTTTTAATTGGAATAATTATTTAATTCATAACTTACCTTTTACAACAATTAATATATTTACACTCTCTTTATATAAAATAATAATAGAACTGAATGAATAATTTGCTTGTTGCTAACTCAGTTTCCAAGAATTTTGGAGATTTTACTGCCTTAAATAATGTGTCAATTGAAGTCCCAAAAGGCAGTGTTTTTGGCTTATTGGGTCCAAATGGTGCAGGAAAAACAACATTGTTAAGGATTATAAACCAAATAACAATGCCGGATACCGGATTTATTGAGTTAGATGGCGAAAAACTTCAAGCGCACCATGTACAATATATTGGTTATTTACCCGAAGAAAGAGGCTTATATAAGTCCATGAAAGTTGGCGAACAAGCCTTGTATCTGGCTCAACTAAAAGGACTAAGTCATCGTGAAGCTAAAACCAGACTGAAATGGTGGTTTGAGCGATTGGAAATAGGGGATTGGTGGAATAAAAAAATTCAGGAACTTTCTAAGGGTATGGCTCAAAAAGTACAATTTATTGTAACCGTATTGCATCAGCCTAAATTATTGATCTTTGATGAGCCTTTTTCCGGATTTGATCCCATAAATGCCAATTTAATTAAAGATGAAATTCTAAGGTTACGAGACGAAGGCTCTACGGTAATATTTTCAACGCATCGTATGGAATCTGTTGAACAAATGTGTGATCATATAGCACTTTTACATGAGAGCAATAAGATTCTTGATGGTAAATTGATGGATATAAAAAGACAATTTAAAACAAATACTTATGAGGTAGGTCTGTTGTGTAATGAAAGAACCAAATTGGAATCAGAATTGACCTTGAAGTATGATGTAAGTCCTGCAAATTTTCGGACTATTGGGGATGAGTTAAAACTAAATATTAGTTTAAAAAATGGAGAAACGCCAAATGAACTTTTAAACTATTTAACAAAAAAAGCTTCGGTGAATCATTTTGTTGAAGTTATACCAAGCGCAAACGATATTTTTATAAAAGCAGTTAAGGAGAATTAAGGATATGGGAATAAAAAAGATAAATCATCTACCGCTTATTATCAAGAGGGAGTACTTGACCAAGGTTAAGAACAAGTCTTTTATAGTAATGACTATTTTAAGTCCAATAATAATGATTGCTATTGTGGCTCTAGTCGCTTACCTGTCTCAGCTTAATAATAATAAGACCAAAACAATTTCCGTTTTAGACGAGTCTGGATTAGTAAAAGATATCTTTAAAGACAGTGATCATACCAAATATATCATTTTGGAAAACGTTGATTTGGATACAGCAAAGCAAATAGTGGAACAAGGAGAACAACTCGGACTACTTTATATTGGGAGGGATAAGGATATACGGGCTATATCCAAAGCGATTAAATTTTATTCTAAAGACTCACCTTCGTTTACAGTTATGGCTGCTTTAGAGTCTAAGATTGAAAGACGATTAACGGATCTTAATCTTGAAAATGAAGGTGTCAATATTGAACAAATAAAATCATCAACCATTAATATTGATATTAATCAAGAAAGTTATACTGGTCAAAAAACATCAAAAATAGACAACGTCTTTAAACTTATTTTTGGTGGATTAGCAGGATATATGCTTTTTATGTTCATTATTATCTATGGCAATATGATCATGCGAAGTGTGATTGAAGAAAAAACCAGCAGAATAATTGAGATTATAATTTCATCAGTAAAGCCGGTTCAGTTAATGCTTGGTAAAATTATAGGCACATCATTGGCTGGAGTGACTCAATTTATAATTTGGATCATTCTTGGAGGGGTTTTATTATCTGTAGTATCAGCCATTTTTGGAATTGATCTTATGAGTACTTCAATGCCAGACCAGGAAATGATGCAACAGGCATTGCAAGATTCTGATGTCAATTCACAAATAGAGGCTGCAAAAACAGCGTTTTTTAACCTTCCAATATTAAACCTAGTCATTGCGTTTATAATTTTCTTCATTGGAGGTTATTTGTTATATAGTTCCCTTTATGCGGCTATTGGTGCAGCTGTCGATAACGAAACAGATACTCAACAGTTTTTACTACCCATAATTATGCCGTTGATAATTGCTGTTTATGTTGGTATTTTTACAGTTATTGAAGACCCTCATGGAACGGTTTCTACAGTATTTTCATATATTCCTTTAACTTCTCCCGTCGTTATGTTAATGAGGATACCTTTTGGCGTCCCTATTTGGCAGCAGGCGATCTCTGTTTTGTTATTGATTGGTAGTTTTATGTTCACTGTATGGTTTGCAGCTAAAATTTACAGAGTAGGAATATTAATGTATGGTAAAAAGCCCAGTTATAAGGAATTGTTTAAATGGTTAAAATATTAGATAATGGACAAAATTAAAGAGTTTTTAAATACGTCATTTCAATTATCAGATAATATTAATATTAGCTTTAAGGATATTTTGGTTTTAATTGTTGTTTTAATTATTGCCAATGTTTTAATGACAATTGTGCGTAGGCTAATTACAAGGAAAATGCCGGTTGATGACGCTAAGAAGTTCAGAGCTGTTTTTTCTTATGCAAGATGGCTAATTTATGTTACAATTGTTCTTATTACATTTCATGCCTTAGGGGTTAATTTAAGCGGAATTCTAGCAGCTTCGGCAGCCCTTTTAATAGGCATTGGCCTTGCCTTACAAACACTGTTTCAGGATATTATTTCCGGAGTTTTCATCTTAGTTGATCAAACTGTTCATGTAGGAGATATAATAGAAATTGAAGGAAAAGTGGGAAGGGTTGAAGAAATAAAATTAAGAACCACAAGAGCAGTTACTATTGACAATAAAGTGTTGGTGATTCCTAATCATTTGTATCTTACTAACAGTTTATATAACTGGACACAAAATGGCACCACTACCAGAGAAAATGTTGAAGTTGGAGTTGCTTATGGGAGTGATGTGCAAAAAGTAAGATCATTGTTATTGGAAGCGGCAGATAACAATAAATATGTACTAAAAGATCCGCCACCCGTGGTACAATTTATAGCATTTGGTGATAGTTCACTGAATTTCAAGCTAATTGTCACGTTAAATGATAGTTTTCAGGCAGGTGTACCAAAAAGTGATTTGCGATTTGAAATAGACCGGTTATTCAGGGAAAACAATATTTCAATTCCTTTCCCTCAAAGAGATATTCATATAATACAGAAATAAATTCAAATAGATGTCTAAAATATTAGTGATTGAAGATGAATCAGCAATACGTCGCGTATTGGTAAAGATCTTATCAGAAGAAAATAATAATTATCAGGTTGATGAAGCAGAAGATGGATTGATCGGCATTGAGATGATCAAAAAGGAAGATTTTGACTTGGTTTTATGTGATATAAAAATGCCTAAAATGGATGGCGTTGAAGTGCTGGAAGCCATCAAAAAAATAAAACCCGAAATACCTATTGTTATGATATCTGGTCATGGCGACCTAGATACAGCAGTAAATACTATGAGAATGGGAGCTTTTGATTATATTTCAAAACCACCTGATCTTAATAGACTACTCAATACAGTTAGAAATGCTTTAGACAAAAAGGAGCTTGTAGTCGAGAATACACGTTTAAAAAAGAAGGTCAGTAAAAACTATGAAATGATTGGTAATAGTGACGCTATAACCAATATTAAAGAAATAATTGATAAAGTTGCAGTTACAGATGCCAGAGTTCTTATTACAGGTCCAAACGGAACCGGAAAAGAATTAGTTGCTCATTGGCTCCACCAAAAAAGTCAGCGCGCAAATGGACCAATGATTGAAGTAAACTGTGCGGCTATACCAAGTGAACTGATAGAAAGTGAATTATTTGGCCATGTTAAAGGAGCATTTACTAGTGCTAATAAAGACCGAGCCGGTAAATTTGAAGCTGCAAACGGAGGCACTATTTTTTTAGATGAAGTTGGTGATATGAGTTTATCTGCCCAGGCAAAAGTTTTACGAGCTTTACAGGAAAGCAGAATTCAAAGAGTAGGAAGTGATAAAGATATTAAAGTGGACGTAAGGGTTATTGCCGCTACAAATAAAGATTTGAAAAAAGAAATCGAAAAATCTAAATTTCGTGAAGACCTCTACCACCGATTGGCTGTTATTCTTATAAAGGTTCCATCTTTAAACGAAAGAAGAGATGACATTCCATTGCTGGTTGATTATTTTTCAACAAAAATCGCAGAAGAACATGGCACGGCAAAAAAAATGTTTTCAGATAAGGCCATAAATCTTTTAAAAGAATATGACTGGACAGGAAATATCCGTGAATTAAGAAATGTCGTTGAACGATTGATCATTTTGGGTGGTACAGAAGTCAGTGAGAACGATGTAAAATCATTCGCCAGCAAATAATTATAATTGGAAACTATAGCTTATTCCTGTTTGAATATCAGGATTGTTACTTACAGTGAAATCCTGCTGCAAATATAGGGTTAAGGTATTTTTTCTTGAAATAGAGTAAAGAAAACTCCAGTAATCATTGTACTCATAAAGATTTGTTACACCATGTCCCCATGATTTATGGGCATCAGGATGCCTGATGGGAATCATGTAATCTCTTTCGCGAATTTTATTATATGAAGATTGTACGTAAAAATTAGCTCCAAAAGAGTGCAAAGTACCTTTTTTTGACCTGACATTATATTCCAAAGCACTTTCCAAATGAGCAATAAAATCATTAGTTCCAAAATCCATATTATCACTTTTAAAATCAATAATATTTTTTCTATTTAAACCCAAACTAAGCCCTATTTGAAAGCTTTGGTTGTCATTCAGCAAAAAGGTTTTAATAGCATTTCCGGAAAATCCAAGATCAATAGATGAATTGTATTTCGATAGATTTGTCCCCAAGTGAAGCCCAAAATTAAAATGAAGATTTTTGTTTTCATTGATTAGTGATTCAGGATAATAGTAATAACTCGTCTCCAATCCACCAACTAAAAAATCACCACTATTAATTTTTAAAGTATTACCATTTCTGTCAGTGTATTGAATCAAAGCTTCATTTAAACCAAAGACAGCTCTGTCAAATGGATCATCACCGCCACCAATATTTTCATGAAAATATTCTATAAATTCATCGCTGGTGATTATGGATAAAGGAAATTTTCCTTTTGTTAAAACAAAGGTTCGCAATCCTATGCATAGTTCATGTTGCTTGGCCAACTTAATGTTGATGTTTGAACGAATTCCTTTTATTATTCCATCAATTTGCAACTCATAGGATTTGGCATTCAAAGTATCTTCATCAAAAAAATATTGAGCTTGATGCCAGGGAATATCTCTAACAATATTTCTAACATTTTCATCATTAGGAATATAATTCTTTATTGGTGTTCCCCATACATTTCCACTTTCTAAACTAATGGCAACAGTCGTTTTTTTAACAGGGTGTTTTCTAAAATTACCTTGAATTCTGGATATAAAAGTTCCGAATGGATGAGTAGATAGAATGCTGCTTTTGGTTATACCATTCTTGTCAGCTACTGAAATTGAGTCTATATTTTGTGAATAGCAGGAAAACTCACTTAATAGTATAAAAAATAAAAACCATTTATGCAATTTCATTCTAACGTATTGATCGGACGAAACTACAAAATCTTATGGTAATTCTTAAGACTTAAAAGACATTGATTTAATCAAATAAAGCAATTTAATATGGCACTTTTCATCCTTTTACTATATTTATAAAATAAACCACATTCTAGATAAAATCGATGAAAAAAGTAAATACAGATGATTTTAAAGTCTCTTCGAAAATCAAACTAAAGGAACGCTATACAACTTATGATCTGGATGCTGATGATAAAGAGATAAAAAAGGAGTTAGAAAAACTACGGAAAAAGCTTAGTAAAATTCAGGATACCATGTATGCACATGGGAAGTATGCAGTTCTAGTTTGCTTGCAGGGTATGGATACTGCCGGGAAAGACAGCTTGATAAGGGAAGTTTTTAAGGATTTAAATGCTCGGGGTGTAATGGTTCATAGCTTTAAGGTGCCTACAGAACTGGAATTAAGGCATGATTATTTGTGGCGACACTACATTGCTTTGCCTGAAAGAGGGAAGTTTGGAATCTTTAACAGGACTCATTATGAAAATATTTTGGTAACAAGGGTCCATCCGGGATATATATTGGGTGAAAATATTCCCGGTATAAATTCTATAGACGACATAAATGATGCTTTTTGGAATAGCCGATTTGAGCAGATCAAGAATTTTGAAAAACATATTTCAGAGAATGGAACCATTATCTTCAAATTCTTTTTGAACCTGTCTAAAGAAGAGCAGAAAAACAGATTATTGAGACGATTGGATCTCCCCAATAAAAACTGGAAATTTTCGCCTGGTGACCTAAAGGAACGCAAATTATGGGATAAATATCAGGAGTGTTATGAAGATGCTATTAACAGAACCTCATTAGAGCATTCTCCATGGTACACTATTCCTGCAGACGATAAGGATACAGCAAGATATTTGGTTGCAAAGACCATTTATGATACTTTAAAATCGTATTCAGACATTAAAGAGCCGGAATTAGATGACGAAGTAAAAGCGAATATTGAATTATACAAAGAGCAACTTAAAAATGATTGAATTAAACTATTTAATAATAATGAGGTCTAAAAAGTATAAAGAAATCATAGAGATTATACTTTATAGAGCAATGATGATAGAAAATCCTGCAATTTGCAGGATTTTTTTATGATTTATTTAGAATTAAAGAACCTTAGATATAGTATATTTAAAAATTTAAAATTTTATTCATGAAAAAATTCCTGATAGCTATAACCCTTCTGTGGACTTTAAATGCAGTATCTCAATCTGATGCTGAAACTTTAAAAAAGATTTTTGACACCTCACTGGCAAATGGGAAAAGTTATGAATGGTTAGATTATTTATCGAATCAGATCGGAGGTAGGTTGTCTGGGTCCTTAAATGCCGAATTGGCTGTAAATTATACCAAAGAACAATTAGAAAAAATAGGAATTGATAAGATTTGGCTACAACCGGTTATGGTGCCTAAATGGGTAAGAGGAGCTCCGGAATTTGCTTTTATTGAAACACAGCCGGGTAACACAACACCAATAAATATTTGCGCACTTGGAGGCTCTGTTGCCACACCTTATGGCGGTTTAAAAGCTAATGTTGTTGAGGTCAATGGTATGGAGGATTTAAAGAATTTTACCAAAGAGCAAATAGAAGGAAAAATAGTTTTTTTAAACAGACCTATGAATCCAACATTCATACACACGTTTGAAGCTTATGGCGATTGCGGAAAGCAAAGATATAATGGGGCCTTTGAAGCTGCAAAACTAGGGGCTTCAGGAGTTATAGTTAGATCATTAAATTTGAGTTTGGATGATTATCCTCATACGGGTGCAATGAGCTACAGGGACCTTCCTGAAGATCAACGAATACCGGCAGCAGCTATAAGTACCAATCATGCTAACCTGCTTAGCAGCATGCTAAAACTTGATAAAGATTTAAAAGTTTATTTCAAACAAAGTTGCAAACAATTAAAGGATGTGCAATCATATAACGTCATTGGGGAAATTACAGGTAGCGAATTTCCTAATGAATACATGGTTGTTGGTGGTCATTTGGATTCCTGGGATCTTGGAGATGGGGCTCACGACGACGGAGCGGGAGTGGTGCAATCTATGGAAGTGTTGCGATTATTGAAAGAAACCGGAATTAAGCCAAAAAGAAGTATTCGTGTGGTTTTATTCATGAACGAAGAAAACGGTTTGCGGGGCGGAAAAAAATATGCTGAAGAAGCCAAAAATAAAGGAGAAAAACATGTTTTTGCATTGGAAAGTGATGCCGGAGGATTTACTCCCAGAGGTTTCAGTTTTGACTGTAGCGATGCTAATTTTAATCAGGTTTTAAGCTGGAAACCACTTTTTGAACCTTACCTGATACATTATTTTGAAAAGGGAGGATCAGGTGCAGATATTGGACCATTAAAAAGTGATAATAATGTATTGTGTGGTTTAAGACCAGATTCGCAGCGCTATTTTGATCACCATCATTCAGCGATCGATACCTTTGATGCGGTAAACAAACGTGAATTGGAATTAGGAGCAGCAACTATGACGTCCTTAGTATATTTATTCGATAAATATGGAACTAATCCATTACCAGAAAATAACCAATTAAAAAATTAGTTCAATGAGATATTTTGGAAGCTTAATTGCAATATTATCAATTAATTTAATTATGGCACAAGAAGATATTATCCCTTATTCTGAAATACCTGATTATTCTGATGAATATACTGTCGGAACTGTGACTGCCAGAATGATAGATGGACTGGGTTTTAGATATTATTGGGCTACTGATGGGTTGAGAGAAGAAGATTTAAATTTCAAACCAAGTGAGGATGCCAGAACCTGTGCTGAAACCATTGATCATATTCTGGGTTTATCAGAAGTAATAGTAAATTCAACATTAAATAAGGTTAATCTGAGAGGTCAGGAAAAGCCTGAATTAACATTTGAAGAAAAACGCACGCAAACTCTTATAAATTTTAAAACGGCAGCGGATGTTTTAAGAAGTAGTGATGATTTAGCAAATTTTACTATCGTGTTTAAAAATAATAATGGTACAACCGAATTTCCCTTTTGGAACAATATAAATGGACCAATAGCCGATGCTATTTGGCATTGCGGCCAAATAGTTTCATTTCGACGATCTTCAGGTAATCCTTATAATTCTAAAGCAAGCCTATTTACTGGAAAGCTGAGAGAATAACCCGTAGATTAATTGTCTCAGCTTATACTTAGGATTCACAAAATTAGAATTGGAAATAAATAAACTGTTCGCCACTACCTTGAGATATTACAATCAAGAAAATCATTATTGCCCAAAAAACTCCTAATACCAATGGTGATACCTTTAGAGAAACTTCCTTTAGTGATGTATTACGCATAAACCAATGACATAGAAAAAGAATAGCTATTATGGTGCTTACTTTTACAATAGTAAACGAATCCAATATTTTTTCTCCACCTGTTTGCATATAAAACATTGATTTTATCATATTCCAGGCAGTTTCAAATTCTCTGGCTCTAAAAAAGGTCCAGGTTATATTGACGCATGAAAAAGTTGTAAAAGCCAAAAACATGCCATTCCAGGCTGTAATTTTAAATGGTAAATATTGCCTTTGTAATCGTTCTAAGATTAAATAAAAACCATGTAATCCACCCCAAACTATAAAGGTCCAGGCAGCACCATGCCATAAACCTCCTAGTAACATAGTCACCATTAAGGCTACATACAATCTTAAAACACCATGCCTGTTTCCGCCTAAAGGAATGTAAAGGTAATCTCTTAGCCAACTTGATAGGGTTATGTGCCAGCGTCTCCAAAGATCAGAAAAGCCTAAGGAAGCATAAGGGTATTTAAAGTTATCAGGTAGAATGATTCCAAGCATTAAAGCGATACCTATCGCACAAGTAGAATAACCGGCAAAATCAAAAAATATCTGACCACTAAAGGCAATTGTTCCAACCCATGCATCGATGCCATGTAATAGTTTGTCAGATCCAAATACTTTATCTGCAGTTTCTGCAAGTAAAACATCAGCCATCACTACTTTTTGAAACAATCCTATGGTCAATAAAAAGATGCCCCAAATAAATTGTTTAGCACTTGCCTTTTTTTCTTCATAAAACTGTGTGATCAAATCTTGAGCCCTTACTATGGGTCCAGCCACTAATTGGGGGAAGAAAGTAACATATAAGGCAAAATCTAAAAATGTTCTTGCTGGTTCAATTTTACGTTTGTACATGTCTATTGTATATGACATGGTTTGAAAAGTATAAAATGAAATTCCCATGGGTAGAATAATATCCATTGGCTGTGCTTTATATCCATAACCATAAGTGGTATTTATTACTGTGGTAAAATTATCGAGGAGGAAATCTCTGTATTTAAAGAAGGCTAGGAAACCTAAATTAACAACCATGCTTAAAATAAGCCACAATTTTCGTCGGCGTTCATTTTCTTCCACGGCTAATTTCCTTCCAGCCGAATAGTCAACCAAAGTAGAAATCCATAATAAGATAACTAAAGGAGGATTCCAGAGTCCGTAAAAAATATAACTGGCCAACAATAGCATTCCTTTTTTAGAGGTCCAGTTTAAAAACTTTGAATAATACAGCGCTAGAACTATTACCAAGAATAGCATAAAGCTTAATGAGTTAAATAACATATTCTTGTGTTTTAAAGGTTGGTTA
>CBDUIO010000008.1:0-23421 GCA_965367355.1 uncultured Flavobacteriaceae bacterium | reverse complement strand
TCGCTGATAGAATTAGGGTTTTTAATAATCTCATTTCACTTATTTTAGTTAAAAATTTCTTCAGTATTATAGACGTCTTTTAATCGAACTCCTTTTTCTGTATGCTGTACCGTAATAATTTCATTATGAGCATCGTGTTCCAGGAACAAATAGAAATTATTATCTGCTGCCATATTGAGAAACAGCTCCTTTTCGTCCAAAGTTAATAGAGGTCTGGTGTCATATCCCATGACAAAAGGAAGCGGTATATGGCCAAGCGTTGGTAAGAGGTCTGCCATAAAAGCGATGGTGTTTCCTTTATAATTGATCAATGGTATCATTTGCTTATCGGTATGACCATCAGCAAAGAAGATGTCGAAACCAAGTTCAGATTTCTTAAGGATATGATCTTTTGGAATCGATGTATATTTCAATTTACCAGATTCTTCCATAGGAAGTATATTATCTGACAAGAACGAAGCTTTTTCTCGTTTATTGGGTTTGGTTGCCCATTTCCAGTGATCTTTATTGCTCCAAAACAATGCATTCTTAAATGCAGGTTCTAAGATTGTCCTGTTTTTATTCCACTTAATGCTTCCCCCACAATGATCAAAATGCAAATGTGTCATGAAAACATCTGTAATATCATCTCTATGAAAACCAATCTTTTTTAAGGATTTATCAATTGAATCGTCTCCCCAGAGATAATAGTAACCAAAAAATTTATCACTCTGTTTGTCACCCATTCCTGTATCGATCAATATTAATCGATCACCATCTTCAATTAACAGACATCGCGTGGCAATATTAATCATGTTGTTATTGTCGGCAGGGTTTGTCTTGTTCCATATAGACTTTGGGACAACGCCAAACATTGCGCCGCCATCCAACTTAAAATTACCGGCGTTTATAGGGTATAATTTCATAGGTTGCGCAAATTAATAAAATAGAAATAATTGATTGCAAAGGTTAAGAATTTATTATGAGATATTTTTGTTTAATATCATTTGCAATCGTTTACCAAAGTCCAGAAGCCCTTTAATTTCCCTTATACTCGCTAATCGTTCTTTATCAAAAATAAGAAGGCTGTTTCCGTTGGATTCAATATGAAAATACGGATTGCTTTCAAAAAAATGAACTAATTCGTCATTAAAGAATTTTTTTACGGCATTTTCATCGTCTCCCAACAAGTAGAATCGTTTGGAAAAATCTTTATGGTTTTCTATGTGTATATCCTCAAATCCCGCAAGACCATACACCTTTTGTAAAAACCCCTCTTTATCCAGAGTGAAAATAGGGGCTTGAGGTATTTTAATGTGCAGCATCGTTGTCCTGACAACTTCTTTTGCTATGAATTCTCCTTCGGTAAACTCTATGTCAAACAATCTCAAGGTATTATTTTCATTATGAATTTCATTGTAAATATGATTTATCTGTCTTGTTTTAAAAAACAGGAAATCATTTAAAAACTGTATATCCTTATTTTTTTCAGAGTCATAATTCAAACTAAAATCAGAAGAAATATCTTTAATTGTACCTTGTCGTTTTGTGAGATTCTTTCCAAAAAGATCAGGAACAGGAAGCAACTTTCTCAATGCAAATGGATGTTCAGAATCAGCATCATGCATATCCAACCCAATCACTTCAAAATGCCCTCCCCTTTTTGAGAATAATTCCTGATAACTATTCAGATTTTCCATAACCGTATGATCAACAAAATCACACAATGAAAAATCAACTATAACATCTTTATCCTCCGGAATGGAATCCAGCTTATTTTTTAATCTGAAAAAATTAAGAAAACTGGAAAAGTGCTTTACGCTCACGTAATAATTGTCTTTTTGGTTTTCCTCTTCTTTAAACATGAGCACATTTGGCTTTAATATGTTTTTTAGAAAAAGAGATGCGCTTCCGTTTACAAAAACGTGAATGATGAAAGTAGTTAAAACGCCAGATGCAATTCCGGAAATAATCCCAATTTTTAAGGTAACAAACAAAGTAATAAAGAAGATGACCAATTGCTCCTTTCCTATTGAAAAAATATTTTGGACTAATTTTGGAGATGCAAGTTTATATCCTGTGTATACCAGAATTGACATGAGTGCAGGGAGCGGAATCCGTTCCAATTGAGAGCTAAAAAGAATAATGAATACAACTAAAAACAAAGCATGAGAAAAATTTGAGGATCTGTTGCTACCTCCATTGTTTACATTAACAGAACTCCTTGCTATTACGGTAACAACGTTCAATCCGCCTAAAAATCCGCTGCCAATTGTAGCAAAGCCCAGAGCCTTAATATCTCTATTCACATTCGACCGCCTTTTTTCAGGGTCTAATTTATCAATGGCTTTGATACTTAACAAAGACTCTATACTGGAAATAAGCGTTAAAGCAAATACGCTGGACCAAAATGATATACCTGTTATTTTGTCAAAATTTGGAGTAGGAATTTGAGTTATAATTTCCTGAAAAGATGGTATTCCTGATATCATATAATCAGGATTTATGGGATTGGGTTTATTAAGAACAAGTTCGAAATAATAACTGAATCCAATAGAAAAGATGACAATCCACATAGGTGCCGGGATAAGCTGGAAAAACTTATTTCTTAGCTTAGAATAGAAAACCATCATACTTAAGCTCGCAATACCGGAAAAGGCTGCAAAGTACAAACCTGTATCGTTATAGCTAAAAACTTTCAAAACAGAATTAGGAATTTCTAATAAATAACCAAAACTATTATCTTCTATAATTCGGTTACCCAACATAATATGAAATTGTTTTCCAAGAATAATTAATCCAATGGCAGCAAGCATTCCTTGAATAGCCGACGAAGGAAAAAAATTGGCTAGCTTCCCCATTCTTAAAAATCCTAAAACCAACAATAACATTCCGGAGCAAATAATGGCAGCATAAGCATTATTGAGCCCAAGCGTTGTAATTGCAACGAGCAAAACCCCAACCAAACCATTGCCTGGTCCTGTTATAGTGACATGACTTCCACCTAAAACGGAGACAGTAATTCCGCCAATAATCGCGGCAATAACACCAGATATTGGCGGCGCGTCACTAGCCATTGCCAGTCCTAATCCCAGAGGCAAGGCTATTAGACTTACAACAAATCCGGAAAAAACATTCTTTGGTAAAGCCTTAAAAAAACCTGATATGTTATTGTTTTTTGAACTCATTGAACAATTAATACATCGGTTGGTAATTCGGTTAAAATATGCTCAATGTCATGAGGGAATAACCGGTCCCAAAATTTCATTTTCCCGGGCGCGTTCATAACCAATAGATCTGCACGCACGATTTGAGCATAATGACCTATGGAATATCCTCTTTTACCGAAAATTGGCTGAGTTTTAATATTGGTGCCTTGTTTATAAACATCTGGAACATTCTTAATTAATTGTTTGACCCTGGTGTCTTCGCGTAATCTTATGCGTTCTTTTATTATTGTTGATCTTCTTAAGGATTTATCATCTTCAACATTTACTGCAACCTCATGCTGACTAATCTCTTCCACAATGGTTATTTTATTTGCGCCTAATTTTTGTGATACATAAAATGCATAATTTATGGCTTCTTTTGTTTTAGGGTCTTTCAATCCATTAACTACGACGTGTTCACAAGGAACTCTTTCAACTGACGGTTTAATTAAAAGTAGCAGGCAACATTTTGCTTGTCGGGTTATTTTTCTTGCTATGGATCCAACATAATATCTTAGAAAATTTTCCCGTTGTAAGGCGCCTAAAATAAGAAGATCGACCTTAAGCTCTTTTGTAATTGATAAAATAACATCAACGGGATCTCCAACTTTAAAAACAATCTCAAATGACAAGCCTTCATTGATAAAAGGCTCCAACACCGCTTCTATTTTCTTAATTTTTTCTGAAGATTTCTCTCCTACGTGTATCAATATAAGCTTAGATCCAAAGATTAAAGAAAGTCTTGCAGCTTCATAAATGTTTGGCTTTAAATTAGGAGAAAAAGCCGCTCCAATTGCAATTGTTTTAAATGGGATTTCCTTCAAGGACTAATACTTTGTTTCGACTGGAAAGATAGCGTTTTTTGAGGGAAACCGATAATTCAATAGTCAAAAGAAGAAATCAACCGGAACCTTCTTTTGTTTTAGGAAATCAGAATAGAGAATATTGAAATCATATTTACCAATTTAATCTTCATTTGAGAATAGTGATTAGGGGCTATGGAATAATTATATATTAATTTAACTTCCTTAATAAAAGCATCTTACATGCAATAATTTGGAATACCAAGAGACAGTCAAGAGATTCCATAAACTTTAATTAATTACAAAATTACCAGCACTATGTTAAATGTTGAGTTTTGTTCTTTGGTATTGTGTAATAAAAATCAGTAATTTAACACCAAATTTTCGCAAATGTTAGAATTAGCAGGAATCATTATTTTGGGAATATTAGCGCAATGGGTGGCTTGGAAATTTAAAATTCCGGCCATTTTACCATTGATTTTAATCGGTTTGTTTGTTGGTCCGGTAGCTGCTGAGTTTTTGTCGGAAGATGGCACAAAATGGATTGAACCTGTTTGGAATGGAGAAAAAGGATTATTTCCCGGAGACGGACTTTATTATTTTGTCTCTTTAGCCATTAGTATTATTCTGTTTGAAGGAGGGCTGACGCTTAAAAGAAATGAGATTAAAACAGTAGGACCGGTAATTACAAAGCTAATAACGCTGGGAGCAGCCGTAACATTTTTTGGAGGAGGATTGGCAGCACACTATGTTTTTGATTTAAGCTGGGAACTGTCTTTCCTGTTTTCAGGCTTAATTATAGTAACTGGGCCAACCGTAATAACACCGATATTAAGAAATATCCCTCTTAAAAAAGATGTTTCGGCAGTATTAAAATGGGAGGGAATTCTTATTGATCCTATTGGAGCCTTAGTAGCGGTATTGGTTTTTGAATTTATTAGTGTTGGAGAAGGCGGTGGATTTACAAAAACGGCAGTAATTGAATTTGGAAAAATTCTTTTGTTCGGCACCACGTTTGGATTCACCTTTGCCCACGCCCTTGCATTTATCATAAACAAGAATCTGGTTCCACATTATTTACTTAATGTCGTATCCCTTTCCACCGTCTTGTTAGTATTTGTTGAATCGGAAATTTTTGCTCATGAATCGGGGTTGCTTGCTGTTGTTGTAATGGGAATGGTTCTTGGAAATAATAAACTAGAGAATATTAAAGAACTTCTCTACTTTAAGGAGTCCTTAAGTGTTCTCCTTATTTCAATTCTATTTATCCTTTTAGCTGCCAATATTAATATAGAAGACATGATGCTTTTATATAATTGGAAATCAGGCCTTTTGTTTTTAATAGTGATTTTCATCATAAGACCATTGGCTGTATTCTTGAGTACAGCAGGCTCTACACTAAAAACCAATGAAAAAATCTTTATTAGTTGGGTTGGACCCAGAGGGATAGTTGCGGCCGGGATTGCATCGCTTTTTGGCAGTAAATTGATCAAATCTGGCATTGATGGTGCCGAATACTTGACCCCTTTGGTATTTATGATCGTTTTAGGTACTGTTTTGCTGAATGCAACGACGGCCAGGTTATTTGCTAAAGTAGTAAAGGTGTTTTTAACTAAAAGCGAAGGGATTTTGATTATAGGCGCAGGAAAGTTATCGATATTAATAGGGGGTTATTTGCAACAGAATAACAGGCACGTCGTTCTTGTTGACTCTAATACAGACAACATTAAAAAAGCAAAAGAACTGGGTTTAGAGGCGCTCAAGGAAGATATTTTTTCTGAGGACCTGACTGATAATATTGAATTAAACGATGTAGGGTATTTGCTGTGTTTAACAGGAAATGCCAACATCAATAAATTTGCAATCAATAAATTTAAAGATCAGTTTGGTGAAAATGGTAGCTTTAGGTTAATTACACCAGAAGAGATGAATGATTCGGAGAACAATCCAAAAGAAGGATTGTTTTCTCATACAGACGATTTTGTTAAACTAACTGAAGTAGCCAGAAAGTACCCTAAAATTAATGAAATAGAACTAGACTCTAAGGCTCATTATGATTCTTTAATAGAATTAACAAAGGAAAACCCTGATATAGTTCCATTATTTATAAAACTAAAATCAGGATTTCTCGATATTATTCCCGCATCCAGTAAAGACGTTAAACTAGATGATGATTCTAAATTAGTCTATTTAGGAAAGAAGATAAAGGTTTAAAAAAATCAATTATTTCACCTCATAAGTCTCCCCAGAGAAGAACAGGTCATCAGTTTTTCTGAAATTTGAATTTGATTTAACCTGCGCGGTTAAAGCATCTTCTCTTTCTTCTAAGGTTACATCATCATAACTTCTAATAATCCCTGTTACTAATGGATATTCCAGCCTTACTAACATCTGGTGTAAGGTAGGGTCTTTTTCTTTGGCGTTATGAACTAAAAGGTCCTCTTGTGTGATACCATTTTCTCCTATAGTGACGACTTCCAATTTTAACCCGTTTAATATTAACCCTTTGTCTTTTTCTTTGCCAAATATCATAGGTTTTCCGTGCTCAACATGCAATTGTTTGTCTTCACGAACATCTTTATCTGTAAACTGAGTAAAACATCCATCATTAAAAATGACACAGTTTTGTAATACC
The DNA here is from genome assembly GCA_965367355.1 of uncultured Flavobacteriaceae bacterium. GTDB lineage: Bacteria > Bacteroidota > Bacteroidia > Flavobacteriales > Flavobacteriaceae > Site-B1. The sequence goes on along the minus strand of CBDUIO010000008.1, from coordinate 16,795 downwards.
TCTATCAATGAAGTTCCTTTAAATTTTTCTGCTTGAATAAACAGTTCTGTCATTTCTTTTGGAGTGTTACCTCCAATTCTAGCGAAAAACCTTGCCTGAGCTCCTATTGCTAATTCACCTGGTAAAAAAGGTGGTTGTGTATTGCCATAAGGAGATGATTTGGTCTTCTGACCAACAAGGGATGTTGGGGAGAACTGTCCTTTTGTTAGGCCATAAATTTCGTTATTGAACAATATAATATTCAGGTTGATATTTCGTCTTAACACATGAATAAAATGGTTTCCACCTATAGCCATGGCGTCTCCATCACCGGTAATAACCCAAACACTTAATTTTGGGTTTGCTAACTTTACACCGGATGCTATTGCAGTAGCCCTTCCATGAATGCCATGCATTCCATACGTATCCATATAATATGGAAAACGGGATGAACACCCAATACCGGAAATAAATACAACATCTTCCTTTTTTACTCCCATTTCAGGAAGTGCTTTTTGCATTGATCGTAAAATAACATAATCGTCACAACCCGGACACCATCTAACTTCCTGATCACTCGCAAAATCTTTAAATGTATATTTTTTTTCAGTTGTTGTTTCCATAATTATTTTACTAATTGTTTAAATTTTTCAATCAACTCAATATTTCCAAAAGGAAGCCCTTGTATTTTGTTGAACTGCATGAATTCAAATCCGTTGTAGTTAATTTTTAGAACTTTAGCGAACTGACCATTGTTTAATTCACAAACTATAATTTTTTTGAACTTTTTTAACACGTCCTCTGTGTTTTTTGGCAGTGGGTTGATATAATTGAAATGAGCAAAACCAATATTTTTTAATCCTTCCTCATTTAATTGTTTCACTGCTGAATGCAATGAACCATAAGTTCCTCCCCAGCCAACGACCAATAGATCTCCTTCTTCAGCAAATTCTGTTTTTATATCCGGAATATAATTTTGGACCCGTTTAATTTTTTCTGATCTAATTTTGGTCATGAACTCGTGATTTTCCGGCACATAGGATACATTTCCGGTAACTTTATCTTTTTCTAAACCGCCAATTCTGTGCTCCAATCCAGGAGTTCCGGGAATGGCCCAGTTACGAGCTAAAGTTTTCTCGTCCCTGTCATAAGGATGCCAGTTATCATGATACTCTGAAACGATATTATTTTTTATTTCCGGCATATCATCAACAGATTTGATTTTCCACGGAGCAGAACCATTTGCTATATAGCCATCTGTCAATAGTATGACAGGAGTCATATGTTCCAAGGCCAATTTAGCCGCCTCATATGCAAAATTAAAACAGTTGGCAGGCGTACTCGCCGCAATTACAATCACAGGACTTTCGCCGTTCCTGCCATACATGGCCTGTAGCAAATCTGATTGTTCGGTTTTTGTTGGCAATCCGGTAGAAGGACCACCTCGCTGAACATTAACAACAACAATTGGTAATTCAACCATCATCGCTAATCCCAAAGCTTCACCTTTTAATGCCAAACCGGGACCAGAAGTAGTTGTAATAGCCAAATCACCTGCAAAGGAAGCCCCAATGGTAGAGGTAATACCTGCTATTTCATCTTCTGCCTGAAACGCTTTAACACCAAAATGTTTATGTTTCACTAATTCATGCAAAATATCTGTTGCAGGAGTTATAGGATATGAACCTAAAAACAATTCAAGCCCTGATTTTTCTGCAGCTGCCAGAAAACCCCAGGCTGTTGCAGTATTACCCATTATAATTCTATAGGTACCCTTTACCATTTTCGCAGGTGCTATGGTATAAGAATTTGGGATCAATTCGAGGGTTTCCGCAAAAAAGTAGCCTGCATTTAGAACCTTAGTATTAGCTTCTACTATCTCAGGATTTGATTTGAACTTTTTATTAAAAAAGTCAATAGTATAGTCTTTAGATCTATCATACATCCAATAAACCATACCAAGGGCAAACATATTCTTACTTCTTGTAATGCTTTTGTTGTCTAATCCTTCTATATTTTTTAAGGCTTCTTTAGTTAATGAAGTCATAGCCACCTCTATAACCCTGTAATTATCTAGGGTGTCATCTTCTAAAGGGTTTGTTTTATATTGAGCCTTTTCTAAATTCTTCTTTGTGAACGCATCAGTATCTACAATAATAGTATGACCTGGTTTTACAGCATGTAAGTTAGTTTTTAAGCCTGCGGGATTCATAGCGACTAACAGATCAACGTTGTCTCCTGGTGTGCTTATCTCAACACTTCCAATATGAACCTGGTATCCGGAAACACCATAAAGGCTGCCTTGAGGGGCTCTAATTTCTGATGGGTAATTAGGAAAAGTGGCTATATCATTACCAAACATGGCCGAAGTGTCTGAAAATTGCGTTCCTGTGAGCTGCATTCCATCACCGGAATCCCCGACAAACCGAATTATTACAGCTTCCAAAACTTCCTGTTTAGTATTTTTAATTGTTGGAATCATGACTTTGAATGTATTAATGAGGATTACAAAACTATCGAAAGTTAATGTAATTGAGTCAAAATTACTTTCACTTTTTAAACTGAAATATGATTTTTATCATTTATACCGAGTAAAAAGAATTATAATTTTACACCGAATATTAATAAAAACAGATAACAATGGCTATTATTATAACAGATGAATGCATTAATTGCGATGCTTGTATTTCAGAATGTCCAAACAATGCAATATACGAACCAGATCAGGAATGGACCTATGCAGATGAAACAGCTTTAAGCGGAACAGTGAAAACTCCAAGCGGTAAAGAAGTAGATGCAAACGCGTCTAATGAACCTTTATCAGATGAGTTTTATTTTATAGTTCCGGATAAGTGTACAGAATGTAAAGGTTTCCACGACGAGCCTCAATGCGCTTCAGTATGTCCTGTAGATTGCTGCGTTCCTGACACAGATCATGTTGAATCTGAAGATGAACTTTTAGCTAAGAAGGCTTGGTTGCATGCCGAGTAAATTGAAATAAATAATGTAATTAAGTTTTTTAAGTAACTATTATTGCGTGAAAGCACTTATAATTAACAAATTGTAAGTGCTTTTATATTTCTACAAAGTCCCAATATAAAATCATTTCTTTAACATGATTCAATTCTAATTTACTTCTGTTAAAGGCCCCGAAACGGAAAGTAAGTCTAATTTTTGCTGATAAATGTCATAGTCTAACCTACAGAATCGTTATAATTTTACAGCATCTTTTAAATTGTTTAAAAGCATTAGAAGTTAAGACTAGACTGATACATGCCATATTTCTAATGCATAATCTAAAATATTAATTATGAAAAAACCATTTCCAAAATTAATTTGCGATGCCAACGAAGCTGTTGCAAGAGTTGCACATAAAACCAATGAGGTTTGCGCAATTTACCCTATTACACCGGCTTCGCCAATGGGAGAACATGTAGATGTTTTCAGCGCAAAAGGAGCAAAAAATATTTGGGGTAATGTTCCAAGAATAGTAGAAATGCAAAGTGAGGGTGGTGCATCAGGTGCAGTTCACGGATCTTTGCAAGCAGGAGCATTGACAACGACGTTTACGGCTTCACAAGGATTGTTATTAATGATTCCTAACATGTATAAAATGGCTGGTGAATTATTACCTTCCGTTATTCATATTGCGGCACGAACCATAGCCACTCATGCATTATCGATATTTGGCGACCATTCAGATGTTATGGCAGCACGCCAAACGGGATTTGCAATGTTATTTGGGGGATCAGTACAAGAAGCACAGGATTTCGCTCTTATATCTCAAGTAGCCACATTAAAGTCCAGAATACCTTTTATGAATATTTTTGATGGATTTAGAACGTCCCATGAAATATCAAAAATCGATTCTATCCCGGATAATATTATAAAAGATATGATGCCGGAAGATGAAATAATGGCACATAAAAAAAGGTCTTTAGATCCTGATAATCCTGTTATTAGAGGAACTTCTCAAAATCCTGATGTATTCTTCCAGGCAAGAGAGGCCGCTAACAATTATTACAAAAAAGTACCTGGAATTGTTGATGATACAATGAAAGAGTTCTACAAGCATACAGGAAGAAAATATAGTTTATTCTATTATGTAGGACATCCTGAAGCAGAAAAGGTTATTGTTATTATGGGATCTGGCCAGGGACCTGTAATGGAGGCTGTAGATACTATGGTTAATAATGGTGAAAAAGTAGGAGCCATCATCGTTAGATTGTTCAGACCATTTTCAATAAGTCATTTTGTTGACGCATTACCAAAGACTGTAAAAAAAGTTGCTGTATTAGACAGAACTAAAGAACCTGGTAGTGTAGGTGAACCACTTTATCAAGATGTTGTTACTGCCTTTATGGAAAGTGATAAAGTAATGCCACAAATTATTGGCGGTCGTTACGGATTATCTTCAAAAGAATTTGATCCTGCAATGGTAAAAGCGGTTTATGATGAGCTTGATAAAAAGCAACCTAAAAACCACTTTACAATTGGTATAAATGACGATGTATCTCATACTAGCCTTGAAATTGGTGAACGTTTGAATACAGTTAAGACAACTTTTAACTGCATGTTCTATGGTTTAGGATCTGATGGTACTGTTGGTGCCAACAAGAACTCCATTAAAATTATTGGAGAAACTACAGATAATTTTGTTCAAGGATATTTTGTGTATGACTCCAAAAAAGCAGGAGCTCAAACAGTATCTCACTTGCGTTTCGGACCAAAACCAATATACTCAACATATCTGATTCATAAAGCTAATTTTATAGCCTGTCATCAATTCAACTTCATTGAAAAATATGACATCCTAAAAAATATAAAGCATGGAGGAACATTCTTGTTGAACTCTCCTTTTGATAAAGACCAGATTTGGGATGTATTACCAAAAAGAATGCAGGAAGAAATAATCGAGAACGAATTAGAATTCTATGTTATTGATGCGACAAAAGTAGCTCAGGATGCAAATCTTGGTAAGCGAACCAACACCGTTCTTCAAACCTGTTTCTTTGCTATTTCCGGAGTGCTTCCAAAAGATGAGGCCATTAAGAAAATTAAAGAAGCGATTGTAAAATCGTATTCCAAAAAAGGCGACAAGGTTGTTCAAATGAACTTTAAAGCGGTTGATAAATCATTGGAAAACCTTCAAAAAGTTGAGTATCCTAAAAAAATAACAAGTGATGCAGAATTAAAACCAATGATGACAGGAGATGCCGACCCATTTGTAAAAGAAGTTTTAGGAAAAATATTAGCAGGAAAAGGAGACGAGTTACCGGTAAGCGCTTTCACAGTCGACGGAACCTTCCCTACAGGAACCACACAATTTGAAAAACGTGGTATTGCTGATAGAGTTCCGGTTTGGGATGGCGAGGATATCTGTACACAATGTAATAAGTGTGTGGTTATTTGTCCTCATGCTGCGATTAGAGCCAAAGTTGTTTCTAATGAAGAATTAGCTGGAGCACCATCTACATTAAAATCGGTTCCGGCAAAAGGAAGGCCATTTAATGGTGAAACAGAATCATATGTATTGCAAGTGTCTCCACAGGATTGTACAGGTTGCGACCTTTGTGTAGCCGTTTGTCCTGCAATAAGTAAAGAAGATCCAGACTTTAAAGCGATTAATATGCACAGTAAACTAGAAGTTGAAGGTGCAGAAGATCCTAACTGGGATTACTTTATAAATCTTCCGGATTACGATAGAGCCGAATTGCAAATAACCAATGTAAAAGGATCTCAATTCCTTGAACCATTATTCGAATTCTCAGGAGCATGTTCCGGATGTGGTGAAACACCTTATATTAAATTGCTGACTCAATTATTTGGAGACAGTATTTTAATTGCAAACGCAACCGGTTGTTCATCTATTTATGGAGGGAACTTACCAACAACTCCTTATAAAACAAATAAATTTGGAAGAGGACCAGCCTGGGCAAATTCATTGTTTGAAGACAATGCTGAATATGGTCTGGGAATGAAATTAGGTCTTTCTAAAAAACAGGAAATTTCTGAAAATCTATTAAAAGAATTAGAAAAAGAGGTTGGTAGCGAATTGGTAAACGCTATTCTAAATAACCCTGAAAAAACAGAAGCAGAAAAAGAAGAAAACTTCAAAAACCTTGACAAGCTTAAAGCTAAATTGGCAACTATTGACAAGCCTGAAGCTAAAAAATTGTCGCAATTAACCGAGTACTTACGTAAGAAATCTGTGTGGATACTAGGTGGCGATGGCTGGGCTTATGATATAGGATTTGGTGGAGTAGACCATGTGTTAGCTTCTGGAGAGAACGTTAATATCATGGTATTGGATACCGAGATATATTCGAATACAGGTGGACAAATGTCTAAAGCAACACCATTGGGCGCAAGTGCTAAATTCGCTGTGTCAGGTAAACGCACGAGCAAGAAGAGTTTAGCATTACAAGCTGTTTCTTATGAGAATGTATATGTTGCTCAGGTGGCCATAGGAGCGAAAGACTTGCAAACTCTCAAGGCTATTGAAGAAGCTGAAGCTTATGACGGGCCTTCCTTAATCATTGCTTATTCACATTGTGGTGACCATGGTTATAATCTTCGTGACGGAGCTATTCACCAGGAAAAAGCAGTTGAAACCGGTTATTGGCCGTTGTTTAGATTCGACCCTTCAAAACCGAAAGGCAAGAAGTTTAAATTAGACTCTAAGGCACCATCTGCACCACTTGAGGAATTTATGTATACAGAAACCAGATTCTCAAGAGTTGTTAAAGATAATGCCGAATTAGGAGCCAAACTTCTTAAACAAGCGCAAGAAGAAGTGGATTCTCGATGGGAACGATTGGAAATTTACAAAGACATGTAGTTTCTATGAGTTTATAAATTAAAAAGCCAGCTTGAATATAGCTGGCTTTTTAATTATTTAAATTCAAGGGATTTTATTCACCTATAATATGAAGTTCAGTAAATTCTTTATTGATCTTCATTGAGTTGTCTCCATTCATTTTTACTTCGCTTAAATCAATAATCTCATTATCAAGCTCGATTTCTTTGATTTTAAAAGGTAATCCGTGAATCTTCAATTCAAATATATCATAGTTTGAAGTGAATTTACCTTCCTTATGCTGTTGAATGATCAATTGATTTGGTTTTCCGGTTAACTTAAATGTTCTCAAGCTATATTTTCCTTTCGTGTAATCATAGCCGTCGTGGGCGTCATCAAATAATTTAGAAACTTCTTTACCTTCTTTGTAATAAACATCTAGGGTTAATTCTTCGATTTTTTTCTCATCCACATATTGCATTACAGGATATTTGGGTATAATAGCACCTTCTTTTATAAAAATAGGCATGCTATCTAAATCGGCGTCAACCCAGGCTTCTTTTCCTCCTTTGACAACTTTATTGGTCCAAAAGTTATACCACCTTCCTTTAGGGAAATACATTCGCCTTCCTTTTGAGTTAGCTTCGTTAATAGGGCAAACCAATATTTTATCTCCATAAATAAATTCATCGGTTCTGTAATGTGTATGAACATCTTCCTGATCAAAAAGAACCAATGATTTTATTAAAGGTATTCCATCCTGAATGTATTCCCAAAAGGCCGTGTATAGATAAGGTAATAATTGATATCGAATTTCAACGAATTTCCTTACTATATCTGTTACCTCCTCATCGAATGACCAGGGCTCCTGATCACCATGATCTCCAGATGAATGTACTCTGCAAAATGGATGAAATACGCCAAGCTGGATCCAACGTGCGAACAATTCACCTTTAGGTTGTTCTGCAAACCCACCTATGTCACTCCCCACAAATGAAAACCCAGACATTGCTAAACTTTGCGCCTGGATATTTGCGATCCATAAATGCTCCCATGTTGCGACATTATCTCCTGTCCAAGTCGATGTATATCGCTGTGTACCGGAATATGCAGCTCTTGTTATAACAAATGGTCTTTTTGGATAAGAGAATTTCTTCAAACCATGATAAGTGGCTCTTGCCATTTGCATTCCATATACATTATGTGCTTTTCTGTGGCTGCAAGGATTACCGTCATAATCATGCCTTACGTCATCCGGAAATGTTTTATTAGGAACCTCCATTACTGCGGGTTCATTCATATCATTCCAAACCCCTTTAATACCTATATCTTCAATAAGCTCTTTAAACAAATCAGACCACCAATCCCTTACTTCAGGTTTTGTATAATCTGGAAAGTAGCATTCACCTGGCCAAACTTTTCCTTTCATGTAAGGACCATCTGCACGTTTGCAGAAATAATCTTTTTCCAAACCTTCTTTAAAAACGCTGTATTCCTTATCTATTTTAATTCCCGGATCAATAATAGCAACAGTTTTAAAACCGTCATCTGCCAGTTCTTTTACCATTCTTTTTGGATCTGGAAAGTATTCCTTGTTCCAGGTAAAGCATCTAAAACCATCCATATAATCAATGTCAAGATAAATGGCATCGCAAGGAATCTTAAGTTCACGAAATTTAGAAGTGATCTCTTTTACTTTGCTTTCAGGATAATAGCTCCATTTACATTGATGGAACCCTAAGGTCCATAATGGTGGTAATTGGTGTGGTTTTCCTGTTAGATCGGTGTAAATACTAACGACATCTTCCATTTTAGGACCATAAATGAAATAATAATTCATTTCACCTCCTTGCGCCCAAAAGCTTGTTACGTTCCTGCGCTCTTGTGCAAAGTCAAAATATGATTTAAAGGAATTATCAAAGAAAATACCATAAGCTTTTTTATTATGTAAGCCGGTATAAAATGGTATTGCTTTGTATAAGGGGTCCTGATCTTTACTATAGGCATAGGAATCGGTAACCCAATTTTCAAATTTTTTCCCTTTTAAATTTAAACTTTGTGGTTTATCGCCCAGACCGTAAAAGCTTTCGCCGTCATGGGAAATCTTGCTCATTTTTACAATATTACCTCCATGTTCATAGTACTCTTCCCAGTGAAATCCGGCCTCGTCCTGACTAATAAGAGTGTTGTCTTGTGCATCAAAAATAGCAACTCCTAGATCTGCTTTATGGACATGGCAGATTAATTTGGAGGTTGTTATCATGAACCTTTCTTCATCCTCACTAATTTCCAACTCGTTGTATCCGGTGCTTGCGTATTTAGTAATGGCATACGAGAAATCTTTGTCAAATAGACCGGTTGTTGAGTATCTAAACCTTAGAACACTATCTCTTACTATTGTTAGCTGAAGTACGACATCATTGTCTGTAGTAAAATACAATCTGTCGACATCTTTTTTAAAGCTAATTATTTTAGAAGGAAATAAATTGCCTTTATATTCTAATTCTGTATTTATAATCATTTACTCATCATTTTTTCGAACGTAAAAAAAGGAATAACTTCAGACATATAAAACTTTAACACAAAAGAATTCATTTGTTTTGTCAACTAATATGATTTTTGTTGATTATTTTATGAAAAAGTGAAAACAAGTTGTTAAAAATTAACTTATTTTGAAGTTTTCTGATACTTGAAAACCACCATTCCTAATGGTGGAATCGATATTTCCGCAGAATTAGCTCTGTAATGACAGCTTTTCTTATCAGAATCCATGAGTTTATTCTTGAACTTGCCTGAACCGCCATACTTTTTTAAGTCGCTATTATAAATCTCTTTTAACTTTCCGGCTTTTGGCAATCCAATTCTGTAATTCTCTCTGGGAACGGGAGTCATGTTGCAGGCAACTATTAAGTCATCATCTACATGATCTCCTTTTCTTATGAATATTAATGTTGAATTTTGATAATCATTGTATTCTATCCACTCAAATCCTTCTGCACTGAATTGTTTTTGGTGCAATGCAGGTTCCTTTCGATATAAATTATTAAGATCTTTGATAGTTTCCTGTATTCCTTTGTGATAATCATATTGAAGCAAATGCCAATCTAGGCTTTGTTGGAAATTCCACTCAGAACTTTGAGCAAATTCCGCGCCTTGGAACAACAATTTGGTTCCAGGATGCGCAAACATGTAACTATACAACAGTCTCAGGTTTGCAAATCGCTGCCACTCATCACCAGGCATTCTGCCTAAAATAGATTGTTTTCCATATACAACCTCGTCATGTGATAAAGGCAGCATAAAGTTTTCAGTAAAGGCGTAAGCCATACTGAAGGTTATATCGTTTTGATGATGCCTTCTGTATATTGGCTCTTTTGCAAAATACTCAAGCGTATCATGCATCCATCCCATCATCCATTTCATTCCGAAGCCCAAACCTCCTAAGAATGTAGGTTTTGAAACCATTGGAAATGCGGTAGATTCTTCTGCTATTGTTTGAACATCTGGGAAACTGCCATAAACAGCTTCATTCATTTCTTTTAGAAAAGCAACAGCCTCAAGATTTTCTCTTCCACCATAAATATTTGGTTCCCATTCACCGTCTTCTCTGGAATAATCCAAAAACAGCATAGAAGCCACTGCATCTACTCTTAATCCGTCTGCATGATATTGATCCATCCAAAACATAGCATTGCTAATAAGAAATGATTTGACTTCATTTCTCCCATAATTAAAGATCAAACTTTTCCAGTCCTGGTGATATCCTTTGCGCCTGTCAGGGTGTTCATAAAGATGAGAGCCATCAAAAAATCCTAGTCCGTGAGCATCTTCAGGAAAATGAGAAGGCACCCAATCTAAAATGATCCCAATATCATTTTGGTGTAATTTATCAACCAATAGTTTAAATTCTTCAGGATAACCGAAACGAGAAGTAGGAGCGAAATAGCCTGTTAGCTGATATCCCCATGAGGGATCATAAGGATATTCCATCACAGGCATTAGTTCTACATGAGTAAAATTCATGTCTTTGACATATGAAACCAACTCGTCTGCTAATTCTACATAAGACAGGAACCTGCCTTCTTCAACATGTTTTTTCCAGGACCCAAGGTGAACCTCGTAAACAGAAAAGGGAGCGTTTATAGCGTTATTGTTTTTCCGTTTTTTTAGCCAGTTATTATCCTGCCATTTATAATTATCTTCCCATACTATAGAAGCTGTATTTGGCGGATGTTCACATCTTCTGGCATAAGGATCTGCCTTTTCAGTTTTTATATCGTTGTTATGGCTTTGAATTTTATACTTATATGTACTTCCTTGACCGACACCGGGAATAAACCCTTCCCAAATTCCACTGGCATCCCAGCGGACAAACAATTGATGTTCACCCTCAATCCAATAGTTAAAATCACCAATTACCGAGACATGTTTGGCACTAGGTGCCCAAACCGCAAAATAGGTTCCTTCTACACCATCTACGGTGACGATATGAGAACCAAATTTTTCATACAATTTGTAATGCTTTCCTGCCTTAAAAAGATTGATGTCAAAGTCTGTAAACAAACTATAAGGTTTTACTTCTGCCATAATTTAGTTATTAATAATATTAGAGATACCCTTTAATGGGATAACTGCCCAACGTGGGCGAGAATTGAGTTCATATCCCAATTCGTAAACTGCTTTTTCTAACAGCGAATATTTTAAAAGGAATATTCGTTCCTGATGATAGCCTATATTGATGTTGGCTTCCTGAATAAGGTTAATATAAGTTCCCAGAAAAACACCAATTAAATACTGGTAAAGAATTTCACCAGCCTCAAATAACTGTTCCTGAGAATGTTTATAATCTTTTTTATTATTGAAAATTGTTGCATAAATAGCGTAATGAAACGATCTGAATAACCCGGCAACATCCTTTAATGGCGGTTGTTTAACTTTTCTGTCTCGAATTGTACTTTCAGGCTCACCTTCAAAGTCCAGAATATAAAAATCGTCACCTTTTACTAAAACTTGCCCTAAATGATAATCTCCATGAACACGAAGCCTTTCACCTTTTAATTTGGTCCAGTCAAAATTTACAAACCGCTTTCTTATTAAGTTCTTTTTTTCAAGAAACTCGTTTGCTAGTTCTAAGGCCAATCCATCTAATTTATGCAAATTGTTCTCAACTGTATTCAACCTGTTTTGAAACTGATATAGCAATCTGTTCTTTAACCAAACAGTATAATCGCCATTAAAGCGTTCTGGAGTAAAAGCGGTGTCTTCAAATTCAGATCCAAGCGCAATATGCATCTCGGCAGTTCGTTTTGCAAGGGTTTGTATTTTAGTAAATATATTTAAACCAGCCCAATCAATTATCTGCGGAGGGACGTCAACTATATTTAACCTTTGGAATTCTTCCGTTTCAGGAAGTCTACCAATGTTAATATTCTTATGTTCCAGATTTAAAAATACTTTATGCAGTTCATTAAGCATGAATTCCCATGCATCACCTTCATTTGGCACCATTTCCTGCATAAGCCCGATAGTGATATTAGTATCCTCATGATCTTTAATCTGGATGCTTCCAAGGTAAACAGGGGTGTTCTTAAATTCTTTCTTTTCTGAAAGGAAACGACTCATTTCATAATCCGGATTCCTATCAGCATAAATTCTCCTGAAAAACTTTAGAACATATTTTTCATTATATACAATAGAGGTGTTGCTTTGTTCCAAACCCATGAATCTGGATGATTCATATTTACAATTATCAAACAATATGCTTTTATGATATTGAACCCTGGTTCTGTCATTTGGAATGGCTGTAAGAATACGTTCAAATACTACTCTTCTGAAGGATTCCAGATTAATCGCATCTATAATAAAACCTTCCTGACCCCTCATGCTTATTGGTAAAATTCTGTCATCTTTGGCAAAACTCTCATCAGAAACAAAAGCTATAGGCAAGAAATAATGCTGATAAAAGGCTTCGGTAAAATCTACTTCCAGAATTAGACCATAATACACTTCTTCGTGCTGCTGGATTCTAAAATATTCGGCCAGTTCAATGTATTTTAACTTACTCGCTTTTCCTCCATACCACCTTTGTTTTATAATATATTCTTCTAAAACATCAGACAAAAAAGTTTCGATAAACTCTTTATTATCCATGAGGTCTTCCCAACTCGAATCAAAATCGTAAGGTGGTTGTATAGTCGTAGAAGAAGAACTCATTTTTGCCATTTTATTTATTTATCTTAAAGATATGAAATGGTAAAGTGGGATGCAATTCAATAAAATTCCATTCATTAAACCAATTATAACTGCTGCCTGTAACCAGATCATAAACCTGTAATTGATGGCCCTGGTGTATTCCCAGGTCGTTCAACGGAACCTGTACAGACCCTTGCTGAGCATAATATGGATCCAGGCTTATTATTATTAGCAGTTCATTTGATCTATCCTGATTCCATTTATAGAATGCTAATAAGTTGTTGTTTTCAATATGACAGAATTTTATATTATTCGTTTGTTGTAAGGCTTGATTTTGACGTCTTATCTGATTGATTTTAGAAATGATCAAAGTGAGTTTATTTTCCTTGAACCAATCGTAATGCGATATCTGGAATTTTTCCGAATTTAAATATTCTTCTCTTCCCGGTAAGGCATCACTTAACATTTGCTCAAAAACAGGCCCATAAATTCCTATACTGGAACTTAGCGTTGCAGCCAGAACGTAACGCTGTATGAATTTGGAATCATTCGCTCCCTGCAAATGGTATGGATTGATGTCTGGAGTATTTGGCCAAAAGTTAGGCTGCATGTATTCTTTTAATTCCGTTTGAGTTAATTCGTTCATATACTCTATGAATTCGTGTTTTGAATTTCTCCATGTAAAGTAAGTATATGATTGTGTATAACCCTCCTTAGCCAATCTGGCCATTATTTTTGGCGCAGTGAACGCTTCGGCCAAAAAGATGACATCAGGGTGTTTTTGCTTCACTTCAGAAATTATCCAGTTCCAGAAATAAAATGGTTTGGTATGTGGGTTATCTACCCTAAAGACCTTAATACCACAATCTATCCAGTACAAGAGTGTATCCAAACACTCATTCCAGAGATTTTTAAAATCTTTACTTTCCCAGTAGATTGGAAGGATATCCTGATATTTTTTGGGTGGATTTTCGGCATATTGTACCGTACCATCCGGTCTCCATTTAAACCATTCCGGGTGTTCTTTTACCCATGGATGATCCGGAGCAGCTTGCAGAGCAAAATCCATTGCAATTTCAAGTCCGTTATCATTAGCTTTTTTAATAAGGGATTTAAAATCTTTTAAAGACCCTAATTGCGGATGAATATCTTTATGACCTCCAAATTTTGATCCGATACCCCAAGTAGATCCCACATCACCTTCCAGAGCGGTGGTTGTATTGTTTTTGCCTTTTCTATTAACTTCTCCAATGGGATGAATAGGAGGGAGATATACGATATCAAAACCCATGTTTGCAATTCGCGGCAACAGGCGTTCACAATCTTTAAATGTACCGTGACGACCTTCAACTTCTGATGCAGATCGCGGAAAGAATTCGTACCAGGTGCTAAATCTGGCTTTTAGCCTATCCACATAAACCTTATAATCATCTGAAGTATTTGCTAATATTTTAGCCGGATATTTTAAAAAGATCTGGTGAAGTTTTTCGCTGACAGCCTCTTTAATGGATTCATCATATTTTTTCTTGTCTGAAAATATTTTAGCCAAATGATCTAAATATTCTTTTTCAGATTCTATTGCTTTCTTAGATATATCCTTCAGAAATGCGATTCCTTCTAATAATTCTGAATTAACCTGCTGATGATCATCTATTTTTCTTTCAATGCCATGTTGCCAGTTTAAAGCGTAATCAACCCAGCCTTCAACCTTGTAGGTGTAAAAACCTTGTTTTTCGACTGTTAACGCAGCTTTCCATTCATTATTAAATGTAGGCTGCATTCTTACTTCCTGCCATTTGCTGGCTGATTCATGCTTGTATAAAACAGAGGCAGCAATGACATCATGACCATCTGCAATGACATGAGCATCTACATTTATTATTTCATTAACAACCCGTTTAATAAAAAATTCACCATTATTAATTTTTGGCGAAACAAAATCTATGACAACTCTTTTTTGATTAAGCATTATAAATAGTTAGTTTAGAAGACAGCAAATGTAATAAATAAGACCTATAAATTCTTAATATATAGTTATAAAGACTATTAAACCGATAGTAATTTAACGTCTTAATTGAAAAAAACCAACAACCTAAATAACAAACCCTTTAGGAATTACGGCTTCTTTTTTAATTACCACAATACCATCTCTAATGACATAAAGGTCTGTTTCACTGTCCTCAAGATGACGACCGCCATTAATTCTCACATCATCTCCTATGCGACAATTTTTATCTATTATGGCATTTTTAATAAAGCAGCGCTCACCAATTCCCATTAAAATATTTATATGGTGTTCGTCTATATCTTTTAGAGTCTCATAATAATCGCTACCCATCATATAGGTGTTTATTACTGTAGATTCAGCTCCTATTCTTGATCTTATGCCAATTACAGATCGTTCAATTTTTGCAGCATGTATGATACAACCATCTGCGATTACAGCCCTGTCTAGCGCAGTTCCTGAAACCTTAGACGTAGGAAGCATTCGAGCCCTTGTATAAATTCTTCGGGTTCTGTCGTAAAGGTTAAATTTTGGAATACTGTCGGTTAAACCTAAATTGGCTTCAAAGAATGAATCAATGTTCCCAATATCTGTCCAGTATCCTTGATATTGATAACTCATAGTTTTATGTTTATCAATGGATTGTGGAATAATCTCTTTACCAAAGTCAATCGTATCAGGATTCTCCATTAGTTTGATCAGCAATTCTCTGTTAAAGATGTAAATACCCATAGAAGCTAAATAATGCCTGCCTTCAGATTTCATTTGATCTCCAACTTCTGAGGTCCATTCAGGCAAGAGGCTTGCGTCCGGTTTTTCAATGAATGATGTAATTACCCCTTTATCATCGGTCTTTAGGATTCCAAACGAAGTGGCATCCTTAGCATTAACAGGATAGGTCGCTATAGAAATTTTAGCTTTACTTTTAACATGCTTTTCTATCATATCATTAAAGTCCATTTGATAAAGCTGGTCACCCGATAGAATTAAAACATAATCAAATTCATTTGACAATAAATGATGCATACTTTGTCTCACAGCATCGGCAGTACCTTGAAACCACTCTCCACTATGAATAGTTTGTTCGGCAGCTAGAACATCAACGAATGCAGAACTAAAAAAGCTAAAATGATAGGTGTTTTTAATATGTCTGTTAAGGGATGCAGAATTGAACTGCGTCAAAACATACATTCTTTTAATATCTGAATTGATACAATTAGAAATAGGGATATCAACCAACCTGTATTTTCCGGCGATTGGAACCGCTGGTTTTGATCTTTTTTCTGTTAAGGGATATAATCTGGATCCTTGTCCACCTCCTAAAATGACTCCAAGCACATTATAATTAATCATAATTCTTAATTTATACGTTTATTCTTTAATTTTTTGTTTTTTGTTTCAAGTTAAACCAATGACCCATACAGATCTTTAACTTGTTGGGCAATTGCAACCCAGTCAAAGTGGTCTTCAACCCTTTCTCTGCCTTTCTCTGCCATTTTATCCCTCAATGGTTTGTTGTTTATTAATTTATTGACTCCCTGAGCCAGATCTTTAGAGAATTTATCGGGGTCAACAGGTTCAAATGGTGCTTCTTTTTGTTGCACAACCGGAACTAATATTCCGGTTTCACCATCTACCACCACTTCCTTTATTCCGCCTACAGCACTAGCTACAACAGCAGTTTTGCAAGCCATAGCTTCAATATTAATAATTCCGAATGGCTCATAAATTGATGGGCAGCAAAATACATCGGCATGAGAGTAGAGCTGAATAACCGATTTTTTATCCAGCATTTCATCTATCCAAATAACATTTCGCCT
>CBDUIO010000007.1:0-23945 GCA_965367355.1 uncultured Flavobacteriaceae bacterium | reverse complement strand
CTATTTCTAATTGTGAAAATGGTCTGGAATTATCAGAAGAAACGAATGATAAAGGTGATTACAACACCGAATATCTAACGATTGATAACTGTAATTTCAATAATGTTAAAAGCAACGTGATTGATTACTATCGTGGTGGATATGACGAATCGACCATTGGCGGAAATCTGTTGGTTACAAATTCAACTTTTACGAATTGTGGAGCTAAAGAACAAAACGGAATTCTGTTGAATACTAGAGGCATCGTTAATGTCGATATTTCCAAGAACACCTTTAAAAACAATCCGGTAAAACTGGTGGCACTTCTTTGGGGAGCGAAGAACAACTCGCATTCCGAAAATCAAATTTCTAATTCCGGAGAAATAAAAATTGAAGAGAATTTGAAGATGAAGTTGATGTATTAAAATACATTTATTATGAAATCTATAAGAGCAGTTTTAATTTTAGTTTGCCTACTAATAACCTATCCCATTTTTACCCAAACTGTTCCTTCAAGGACGGTTGTTTCAATCGACAAGTTATCCAATTATTTAAAACCTGAAGTTAAAAAAGAACTTGCTAAAAAAGGTAAAGTTTCAAGTTCTGAATTAGCTCAATATTTCAGAGAAAAATTCTCAGAACGCTATTTTTACGATTGGAAAAAGTTCGATCAGCGTTTCGAATCATACAAGAATATCTATCCTGAAGCTGAAAACGGACACACAGAAAGAGCCTTAGATCACATGGCTAAATACAATGGATCCACACAATGGAAACTACCTTTTAATTACCTTTTTGGAGAACCTGTTAATGCATATGCATTGCGTCATTTGGCACGTCAGCATAAAATGGTGGATATTGCTTTTTATTATAGTTACCAGAATAAAGATCCTAAATACATTCAATACTTCAAGGATCAGCAGCAATCATTAAATGAGGCATTAAAAGCCGGGGAATACGAAAAAATTGAAGACGGGAACGGTGTTTACGAAGCTTTTCGTTCTGGTTATAGAATCCTGAACTGGTTGCGAATTCACAACATGTTTTTAGGTCAGGAATCTTATACAGACGAGGACCAGTTAACAACAATAGCTACCTTATTGCAGCATGGATCGCATTTATATGAAACCAATCAGAAGTTTGTTTCAGGCAATCATCAAACCAGAGGCTTATCTGCCCTGGCAATGGTGTCTATTCTGTTAAGAGATTTTGTAAATACCGATCAATGGTACAATCATTCAATGAAATTATTGGAAGAGCATTTGTCAAGGGAAATTAACGATGATGGTTTCCAGTTCGAGCGAACTGTTCATTACCACATCAGTGATATTGGCAATTATTATTATGTGTATCAACTGGCAAAAACCAGTAAAATGCAAGTTGGCCAATTTTGGGAAGACAAGTTAAAAGGGTTATTCACTACTTTGGTAAAAGTTGCCTATCCGGATAAATCGGCTCCGGTTTTGTCTGATGATACGGATGACCCCTGGGCAGAAAAAAACGATATTTCCGGAGCTTTGACTTTAGGTTATTTGCTGTTCAATGACCCTGAAATGGGTTACTTTGCCAATGATTATGTTGAATCTAAAATGTATTGGTATTTAAGCGAATCTCAATTAAAAATGCTCGATAATATTGAGGCTAAAAAACCGGAATATGGTTCGTTCCATTTTCCTACAACAGGTTATTATATTATGAGAGATGGATGGAATCCAAAAAACAACATGATGATAATCTCTGCGGGATTGGATGATTTAAAACCAGACCATCAGCATGGTGATATGTTGGGGATCCAGGCGATGGCAAACGGAAAAGTTATATTACCAAATTATCAGGTTAGGTATTATTTAAAGGATCTGGAAATGTTCAAAAATTCCATGACCAAAAATGTGGCTTTGGTTGATGATGAGTTACAAGGCAAGCAGTATACATCCAATAAAGGTGGTAGTGGTTTTGGTAAATTCAAGGAGCTCCCAAATCCAAATGTGATTTCCTGGACAACCAATAATGTGTTTGATGTGTTTGCGGGAAGCCATGACGGATTTGCAAATGTAGGTGTGGAATATTCACGGCAGGTTATCAATTTAAAGCATGAGTTTTGGATTGTAAAGGATAATTTCAAATCAGGTAAACCTCATACATACAAACAAGTATGGCAAGGACATTACAGCGAAGAAAACGGTCCAAATTTAATCAGGGCGACATTTGATGATGGTTCAGGCCTGGATATTTATCAGCTTATTAAAACCGATGATGTCAAGACAGATGGAAAACGAGGAAAAGAATGGTCAGTAGTTTCTAAAAAAGGTAAAGAAAATTTCAGTTTTATCACAGTAGTTTTTCCATTCGATGCTTTTGATAAGCGCATTGATGAAGACAATCAAGATCCGGAATTAAATGGTTGGAAACTCAATGCATCCAAGTGGAAATCAGACAATAATGAAATGGTAAATTTATCGAAAGGAGAATTATCCATTTTCTTTGCGGTAAAAACATTGCAATTTGAAGACACTAAGATAGAATTTGAGGAAGAGGTCGATGTATTGGTGGATTCAACAAAAAAAGAATTAAAAGTACAACTATTAGACAGGGCTGAAGGACAGGTTAGAATCACAAAAAATGAATAAAGTCATTTATATAATGGGAGTGTCTGGTGTTGGTAAAAGTACCATTGGTAATCTTTTGGCTGATGAATTAAAAGTGCCTTTTTTTGATGGAGATGATTATCACCCTGAAGCGAACATAGAAAAAATGTCAAGTGGAATCCCGTTAAATGATGATGACAGGCATGGTTGGTTGGTAAAATTGAACGAATTAGCAAAAGAACAATTGAAAAATAGCAGCTGTGTGATAGTTTGTTCAGCATTGAAAGAAAAATATAGAAAACTGTTGAGCGATGGAATTGCAAAGCAAACCAAATGGGTTCATCTTTCTGGTTCATTCGAAACAATTTATAACAGGATGAATGCAAGAAAAGATCATTTTATGCCTTCAGACTTATTGAAATCGCAGTTTGAGACTTTAGAGGCGCCATTAAATGCTATTGTTTGTAATGTTGAACTTTCACCGGAAGAAATTATAAAAAAAATAAAAGAAGAACTGATGGATAAATCGGAGTTTGGACTTCTTGGATTGGGAGTCATGGGTAAAAGTCTGTGCAGAAATTTAGCAAACAAAGGTTTCAGGATTTCAATGTTTAACAGACATGTAGATGGAATTGAAGAGCATGTTGCCTTAAACTTTAAAAATGAATATGATGAATTATCATCAACTTTACCATTTGATGATCTCAGGGGATTCGTAAATTCCATTCAAAAGCCCAGGAAAATTATGCTTATGGTTAATGCCGGTAAAACAGTTGACATCGTTATTAATGATCTACTGCCTCATTTGTCAGATGGTGATATTATTATTGATGGAGGAAACTCGAACTATAATAAAACCAAAGAGCGATACGACTATTTAAAATCAAAAAACATTCATTTTATAGGAACAGGAGTTTCCGGAGGTGAAGAAGGCGCATTAAAAGGCCCTTCGATAATGCCAAGTGGAGATAAAGAAGCTTATAAAAAAGTGCAGCCTTTCCTTGAGACCATTGCTGCAAAAGATGATAACGATTTACCTTGCTGCACTTATATTGGCCCCGAAGGAAGTGGTCATTTTGTAAAAATGGTTCATAACGGGATTGAATATGCCGAAATGCAATTATTGGCTGAAGTATTTTCCATCCTTTCAGCTGCTGGAAAAAATCCGGATGAAATAGCTGATATTTTAGAGAATTGGAAAAAGACTGCAGGCAGTTATTTAATGGATATCACAGTCGATATCCTCAGAAAAAAAGAAGGATCCGATTGGTTGGTCAACAAAATATTAGATAAGGCAGGTAATAAAGGCACTGGAAATTGGACGACCATTGCAACGGCAGAACTTGGAGTGCCAAGTACAATGATTGCTGCGGCCTTATTTGCAAGATATACATCATTTTTTAAAGAAGACAGGGTTGAAGCCAGCAAAACTTTCAGAAGGGATAAGGATTTGAATTTCAAAATTTCTACTACTGATCTGTTGAATACCTATCAATTTGCAAGAATCATCAATCATTATCAGGATCTTCAGTTAATTAAACAAGCATCCAATACCTATAACTGGGATCTGAACTTAAGTGAGATTGCGAGAATCTGGACTGCAGGTTGCATCATTAAATCAGAATTGATGGTTGAATTGGTTGAGGTACTTAAGTCATCGACTTCCATATTGAAGCATGATAAGATCATCAATCGTATCAAATCCTTAAAACCATCGACTAATAAAGTGATTGCTGAGTGTATTTTTAGCGAGTTACCAGTTCCTTGCCTGAGTGAGTCTGTTAACTTTTTCAATAGCTATACAACTGCCAATTCATCGGCTAATTTAATTCAGGCGCAACGCGATTATTTTGGAGCACATACCTATCAGCGAATAGATGATCCTGCCGGAAAATTTCACCACACCAACTGGATATAACTAACTAAACCAACTGCAACATGTCAACAGAAGCTAAAACATCAATATTAAAGAAAATTATTGCTATCATTTTAGGATTTGGTCCGGGAATATTCGCCATAGGATATACCATTGGAACCGGTAGTGTTACCTCTATGATCGTTGCGGGAAGTACCTATGGGATGCAGCTGCTTTGGGTACTTTTATTAAGTTGCTTGTTTTCCGGTGTTTTAATGTTTGCGTATGGGAATTATGCCTTAATTTCAGGTGAAACGGCTCTTTACGGATTTAAAAAACATATTAAAGGCGGAAAGGTTTTGGCTATTTTAATTATCATAGGAATATCTTTTGGGCAATGGAATTCCCTAATGGGAATTCTTGGAATTTCGGCAAATATTATTTTTGAATTACTAGCTATTTATTATCAACAACTGGTCCCGTATAAATATGAAACCGTTCTGATTACTGCCATCCTGATCATTGGGATATTTTATGCACTTATGTTGGTTGGAAAATATACGTTTTTTGAAAAAATACTGGTGATTTTTGTAACCTTCATGGGATTATCATTTATCATTTCATTGTTTTATGTGCAACCATTGCCTATAGAGGTAGTAAAAGGATTAATTCCATCAGTTCCTAAAGTTCCGGGAGGGCAAATGATGGTGGCAGCATTTGTTGGTACCACCATGGCAGCAGCAACCTTTTTATCCCGTCCGTTATTTGTAAAAGGAAAAGGTTGGACCATCGAAAATTTAAAACAACAAAAAAATGATTCCATTACAGCTGCAATTTTAGTTTTTATAATTAGTGGTTCTGTTATGGCGGTGGCAAGTGGGGCATTGTTTCATGAAGGTAAAGTAGTGACTCAGGTATTGGATATGGCGAATACCCTGGAACCGGTTGCAGGAAAATTTGCTTTAACCATCTTCTTTTTTGGAACATTAAGTGCCGGTTTATCATCTATATTCCCATGTTTGTTAATAGCTCCATTGTTAGTTGCCGATTACCAATCTGGTGAATTGGATACAAATTCACGTCAGTTTAGAATCATAACTTTTATTGCGTGTTTGGTGGCCTTAATCGTTCCCATATTTGGAGCCAACCCAATTGAAATGCAGATTTTGTCGCAGGTCTTTAATGTTTTTGTTTTACCACTTGTTGTCTTTTGTATCATATTAATGGTAAACAATAAAAAGGTAATGAAGGAATATAAAACCAGCCTTTGGGTTAACATCGGATTGTTTGCGGCTCTGTTTTTTTCATGTGTGATTTCCTATAATGGGATCATGGCATTGATGGACTATTTTTGATCAATTGGTCTTTGAAATGTTAATATGACATAGTTTGGGATTAATTTTGTATAGAAAAATTTGTTTCCTAAATAAATATGTATATATTTGGTAAACCAAACTGGTTAACCAATTATAATGAACAATCAATTAAGACTTCACTTTGCGCTTTTTCTGATATCTGTTTTTTTTATTTCCTGTAAAGACCAGACTGATAGCAGAGTTCTTGTAGAGAATGTTTCAGAATTCAATGAGGCTGTCTCAAAAGCACAACCGGGAGATGTGATCACTTTGAAAAATGGAGTCTGGAATGATGCCGAACTTGTTTTTGAAGGAAAAGGCACTCAGGATAATCCTATAAAACTAACTGTGGAAGACAAAGGAAAAGTAACTTTAGAAGGTGCTTCCAATCTTCAAATTGCCGGAGACTATTTAATTGTTGAAGGTCTTGTTTTTAAAAATGGATATACACCTACCAATGCCGTCATATCATTCAGAAAAAACAAGGAAGAAATGGCTAATAATTGTCGTTTAACAGAGTGCGTGATCGACAACTATAATAACCCTGAACGTCAGGTACAAGATTATTGGATAACAATCTACGGTAAGAACAATCGAATAGATCACAATCATATATCCGGGAAAAAGAATTTAGGAGTCACGATGATCGTTGGTCTGGATACTAAAGAAAGCAGGGAAAACAATCACAGTATAGACCATAACTATTTTGGGCCACGTCCAACCTACGGAAATAATGGCGGTGAAACCTTAAGAATAGGAACCAGTCATCATTCCTTAGAAAATTCCAATACTTTGGTAGAGTCCAATTATTTTGACAGATGTAATGGCGAGCATGAAATTATTTCAAACAAAGCATGTCAAAACACCTTTAAGTACAACACCTTTTTTGAATGTACGGGGACTTTAACCATGCGTCACGGTAACGAAACTTTGGTAGACAGTAATGTGTTTATTGGTAACGGCAAACCAAGTACTGGCGGCGTAAGAGTAATTAATGAAACGCAAACAGTAATCAATAATTACCATTATGGTTTAACGGGTTACCGATTTAGAGGGGCATTCGTCATGATGAATGGTGTGCCAAATTCACCACCTCATCGCTATGTGCCCGTTATAGATTCAAAAGTAAAAAACAATACCTTTATTAATTGCGATCACATTCAGTTATGTGCAGGGAGTGACGCTGAAAGAAGTCAGCCACCTGCTAATTCTGAGATTTCAGAAAATATATTTTATCATGAAACTAAAAGCAATCTGTTTACAGTTTATGATGATATAAGTGGAATTAAGTTCGAAAACAATATAACAGGTAAAAATATAGAGACAGGAATCACAAAAGGCTTTGAGAAGTCGGAGTTTGAATTAGTCCAAAATGAGCAAGGCTTTTTGGTTCCAGTTTCAGATAAATTTAAGGTAGAAATAAATTCAAAAATAGCAACCAAAGAGAACACAGGAGTGAATTGGTATTCTAAAAAGGATGAAAGTGTCTCTCTTAATTCAGGCAAGACCATTTCTATTGAACCTGGAATAAATACCATATACAACGCCAGTAAAGATTCTAATCCCGGAGATATTTTAGAACTTCAGTCTGGTGCCGAATATATATTGACTAAAGCAGTTAAAATAAATCATCCATTAACTGTCAAAACTGCTGGAACTGATAAAGCAACTATTCTTTTTGAAAGAATGATGGCTTTTGAGATTCAAAACGGGGGAAGTCTGTCCTTGGAAAATATAAAATTCGATGGTGCTCAATCACCTGATTATGCGGGTAATTCGGTAATAAGTACCAGCAAGAACTCCATGACTGAGAATTATAAATTATTCATTGATAATTGTGAGTTTTCAGACTTGATTGTAAACCATTCCTTTGATGTGTTAAGAGTGTCCAAAGGGACCTTTGCAGATACCATTAGTATTCAAAATTCTACATTTAAAAACATTACGGGACATATTGCATCCCTCGACAAGGAGACTGATGATATCGGAGCCTATAATGTGGAGTATTTTATTATGAAAAACAACGTAGTTTCAGATCTTCAGGGAGCAGCGTTAAGACTCTACAGAGGAGGAACAGACGAAAGTACTTTTGGCCCATTTTTAGAGATCGATCACAATGTATTTGATAATGTAGGACATGGTAAGAAAAATAAATTTAAAGCAGCTATGTCCTTATATGGTGTGCAAGTAAACGATATCAACAACAATATTTTCAATAATACTTTAGCCGTAAAAATGCATCTGGTAGTAGGTGAACCCATTGTAAATATGCTGAATAATAATTTCTATAATTCTGAAAAAACCGAAGTAACAGGAGATCAAAAATATAATTTCAAAAATCAATGGAATTTGATCCCTAACTTTAAAGAAGGATCTTATGAATTATCTGAAAATTCAGCCTTAAAAGGTATAGGGACAGATGGATTGGATCTTGGTGTAATTTCTAATAAATTATAATGATAAGGTTAAAACATATAAAATCAATTTTTTTACTTGTAATTATAGTGTCAGTTACGTTTTCTTGTCAAGACAAAAATAGTTCGCAAGAAGATTCATCAGTAAAAGGAAGCGCACATCCAAGCCTGATCTTAACTAAACAAGGAGTTAAAGATATAAGAGCGAATTTAGGCAACATCCCAATTTTTGATGAATCATTGGCTGCAACCCAGGCAGAAGTTGATGCCGAAATTGAATTAGGAATTCAGGTGCCGGTTCCAAAGGATTATTCAGGAGGTTATACACACGAAAGACACAAGAGAAATCATTTAATAATGCAAAAAGCAGGTGTGCTTTATCAGATTTTAGATGATGAAAAATACGCAAAGTATGTTAAGGATATGCTGAATGAATATGCAAAACTATATCCAACACTACCGGTTCACCCTAAACCACGCTCCTATGCAAGAGGTAAAATATTCTGGCAATGTTTAAACGATTCTAACTGGTTGGTATATACAAGTCAGGCTTATGACTGTATTTATGATTATCTGACTGAAGAAGAACGCAAGACATTGGAAACAGATTTATTCAGACCTTTTGCAGATTTTATCTCCAAGGAAAATCCAAAATTTTTCAATCGAGTCCATAATCATAGCACTTGGGGAAATGCAGCTGTTGGTATGATTGCTTTAGCAATGGATGATGACAGTTTATTACAAAGAGCATTGTATGGTTATAAAGACGCAAAAATTGATCCTGATTTAAAAGATGATGACGGTGGATATATCAATAGAGAGGGTAAAATGGGATTTTTGGCAAATCTTGAAGAACCATTTTCTCCTGATGGTTATTTCACAGAGGGGCCATACTATCAGCGTTACGCATCTTATCCTTTTTTAATTTTTGCACAGGCAATTCAAAATAAAAAACCGGAATTGAATGTGTTGTATTATAAAGATAGTGTACTCCTAAAAAGTGTGACTGCACTAATCAACCTGTCAGATGCAGATGGTGAATTCTTTTTACTGAATGATGCTCAAAAAGGTATGTCCTATTATTCACGATCTTTAGTAGCTGCTGTAGATATTGGTTACCATTTTGGAGGCAACAATCCGGAATTATTAAGCATTGCAGAAAATCAGGGAAATGTAACCTTAGATGATGCAGGACTGGCAGTTGCTTTAGGAATTAAAGATGGAAAAGCG
Source organism: uncultured Flavobacteriaceae bacterium (assembly GCA_965367355.1). Taxonomy (GTDB): domain Bacteria; phylum Bacteroidota; class Bacteroidia; order Flavobacteriales; family Flavobacteriaceae; genus Site-B1. The sequence goes on along the minus strand of CBDUIO010000007.1, from coordinate 14,527 downwards.
AAACCGTTTAATAAAAAATCTATTGAATTGTCTGATGGTCCCAATGGAGATCAGGGCGCTGTTGGAATTTTAAGAAAAGGTGATTTTGAATTAGTCTTTAAATACACTGCCCATGGCTTAAGTCATGGGCATTTCGACAAGCTTTCTTATGCATTGTTTGATGAAGGCGAAGAGGTTGCACAGGACTATGGATTAGCCCGTTTTGTAAACATCGAGCAAAAAGGTGGTGGGAATTATTTAAAAGAAAATAAAACCTGGGCAAAACAAACCATAGCACATAATACCTTGGTTCAAAATGAAACCTCTCATTTCCAGGGGAAATATGATATAGGCAGTAAACATCATTCAGAAAAGTACGTATTTGAAACCACAAATGATTCAGTTCAAGTAGCCAGTGCAAAAGAAGAAAATGCATATCCGGGAACTAAATTGCACAGAACATTGGTCACGATTAAGGATAAGGACTATTACAATCCTTATGTGTTGGATATCATGAGAGTAGAATCAGTTAAATCAAACCAATACGATTTGCCATTCTATTATTTAGGTCAGATCATGAAAACTAATTTTGAGTACTCAAAATTGGAGATCCCGGAAATTTTGGGTAAATCAAACGGATATCAACATTTATACAAAGAAGCATCTGCATTAGCAAAAGGTGAGAATATTAATTTGAATTGGCTTTTGAACAACAAATTTTATTCTTACACCGCAGTTACTTCACAAAACGATGAAATCATTTTCGGAAGAATTGGAGCCAATGATCCTGAGTACAATTTAAGAAATGAACCGACTTTAATCATAAGAAAGAAGAATGCAAAAAATGCGGTATTTGCATCAGTTATAGAATCGCATGGAATTTACAGTCCTGTGTCTGAGTTTGCTGTTAATGCCTATAGCAATATGGAAAATATTGATGTAGTTTATAATTCAACAGAGTATACAGCAGTTAAAATTGAAACAAAAAACAATAAATCGAAAGTCTTTATCATTTCAAACGAGAACAATGATAAAAATGCAGAGCATAAATTAACAATAAACAATAAAGAGTATACCTGGAAAGGTTCTTATATATTAACAGAAAACAAATAAATTATGAAAAGATTTAGTGAAAAGTACATCATCACAAAAGATATGGAATGGGAAAAACTTGGTGGAGGTGTATCAAGAAAGTTCTTAGGTTATGACAACCAGATCATGATGGTAAAAGTGAAATTTGAAAAAGGGGCATTAGGTGCACCACATCAGCATTTTCATACGCAAGCCACCTATTGTGTTTCAGGTAAATTTGAATTTGAGATTGATGGAGTAAAGCAAATTGTAGAAGCTGGAGATGGGGTCTATATTGAACCTAATTTATTGCATAGTGCAGTTTGCCTTGAAGAAGGGATTCTAATTGACACATTTAGTCCTGTAAGAGAAGATTTCTTAAGTGGCGGTGAGGTATCTTATTTTGGAGATAAACAGGCATAAGAAAATAATCTTCTAGCCCAATCCGTATGAGGATTTCATGGAGTAAAAGTGTTAAAATTAAAATTTATTTTTTTTTAATAAAATTTTAACATATATTTGGTAAACCAGATTGGATAACCAGTATGGAAAACCAATTAAAACAGCAATTTTCTAACTAATTTTAAACTTTAAATAATCTATGACCATAAAATCTTCTCCGCATTAATACAAAAAAGGACAGGTGCACGCCTATCCTTTATAACATTACTTCATTCGGAGAGAAGTAAGATTTCACATGTAATTTCGTTGTAACATGCTTTAGTAAAAATACAAAAATATACAGGAATTCATAATTACTAAAGAAAATGAGTGTACATGTACTGAACATGTTAGTTTAAACTAACAACAGAATTAATTAAAACATTACTAACAAAACAAATTAATTATGAATTTAAAAACAAGACTTGCTCTTCTGGTAATATTGTTACTCAATATTCCATTATTTGCACAAGACAGTTATACATTATCAGGTACTGTTTTGGACTCAGGTAATATGCCAATTCCTGGTGTAAATGTTATTAAGGTTGGAACAACAACCGGAACTGCAACAGATTTTGACGGGAATTATTCCCTTAGCGTCACAAATGGAGATATTTTACAATTCTCCTATGTGGGCTTTGTAACTAAGTTAATTACCATTAATGGACAACAAACATTAAATGTATCCTTAGTTGAGGATGCAGCACAACTTGATGAGGTTGTGGTTGTTGGTTATGGTACTCAAAAGAAAAGTCACTTAACCGGTTCTATTTCTAAAGTAGTGAACCAGGACCTTGATCAAATTGCGGTTGCAAGGGTTGATGACGCTTTAATTGGTCAGGTATCAGGGGTTAACATCCAGGCAACAAATGCAGAAGCTGGTGGGGCTCCAACAATTACCATTAGAGGTGTTGGATCTGTAACTGCTGACTCTGGTCCTGCGGTTGTAGTTGACGGTGTAGTAGTAAGCTCAGAATTTCTAGGAAACCTAGATATGAATGATGTCGAGTCTTTTGAAGTTTTAAAAGATGCCGCATCTGCAGCTATCTATGGTAGTGAAGGATCTAATGGTGTGATAATGATTACTACAAAAAGTGGTAAAGAAGGGAAAACGAAATTTAGCTATCAAACCTACACAGGTTATAAAAACGCACATGGTAGCGATGATTACAGAAAGAGTGTGGCAGATTGGGCTAAAATTGAGCAAGCTGCAACAGGAACACTTTCTGATGAAACCCTTTATGCACAGTTGCTAGTTGCGACCACTGGAATTGATAGAGACTGGCAAGATGTATTCTTTAATGGAGGACTTGTTACAAGTCATTCTTTGGCAGCTCGTGGAGGTTCAGCGACGACAAAATTCAGTACATCTTTAAGATATCTTCATGATGAAGGCGTTGTAATTACGGATGACTACAAATTATATACCGCAAAATTAAGGGTAGATTCCAAATTAGGCGAAAAAGTAAGATTTGGGATTACGGCCACTCCGTCTTATTCGAAGCAAAGGAGATTGCCTACGTCAATACATAATCCAATACGTCAATCACCTTGGTTGCCTATATATCATACAGCACAAACGCTTCAGTTTATCAATAGAGATACCTATCCAAATGTTGGCATAGGAGACTATTTTTATGAAAACCATTTGATAGAACTCGATTTGGATGGCGATGGAAGTGACAATAGACCACGTACTTCAGGTGATTCGAATCCTTATGCACAATATGTAGAGAGAGAACATTATGAATATAATACCAAGTTATTCGGCTCTACATATTTAAGCTATGATATTTTAGAAGGGCTAACTGCAAAAACATCTATGGGTATTACTTTAGAACAAAGAAAGCGAACAAGATGGGATGGAACATTACATCATGCAGCCGGTGCCAGTAGGGCTCAATATAATTTACAGAATAGATTTCGTACAAGAATTATTTCAGATAATACCTTAAATTACAGTAAAGCATATGGTGATCATGAATTCGACCTTCTTGCAGGTATTACCATACAGCAGAGAAAAAGTGAAAATAGTGATATTACCGGAAATGGGTATTCAAATGATTTGCTTAAGAATTTGCAAGGTGCAACAGCAATTTCAGAATATGAAGAAATTAATACTGAGCAAAAAAAGTTAGGTTATTTTGGTAGGATTAATTATGCTTTTGCCGACAAATATTTATTATCAGCTTCTTTTAGACGAGATGGTAGTTCCGTTTTTGGTTTAGACACTAAGTGGGGTAATTTCCCTGCCGCTTCTATAGGTTGGAATGCACATAATGAAGACTTTTTAAGCGATAGCGATTTTGTAAGCAGATTAAAACTAAGAGTTAGTTATGGTCTTACAGGTGCCGAGAATTTTAATGTAGGTAATGACGCTGTCAATGTATGGCCATATTTAGCCTTGTTACAAAATTCCAACGCAATAATTAATGGCGGTATAACTCCGGGGGTTTCACCACTTAATATAGCAAATGCATTGTTACAGTGGGAAGCTTCAGAGGAATTCAATCCGGCGATAGATTTCGGATTTTTTAATAATAGAATATCCGGATCTGTAGATTATTATCAAAGAACCAGTGATAAATTACTATTGGAAAATCCTGTATCCTATATTACCGGATTTACAAGTGGTATAGTGAATTTAGGAGAAGTGCAAAACAAAGGATGGGAATTGGAGTTGAGAACGAAAAACTTTTCCAATGAGAAATTTTCTTGGAATTCAACTTTAATTGCATCAACCAACAAAAATGAACTACTCAGTTTTGGTGAATCGAACAATGCGTTAATAGAAGATACTTATGGTAGAAATTCACAATGGATTAACCGAATAGGTGAGCCAATATCATCTTTCTGGGGTTATGTTGTGGATCCAACTTATGATGATACTACGTTTAGAACAACCTATGTCGACAATCCGTGGAATAGAATTAACGGTCAGGCAGATGATACCATAGTCTTAGATTTAAATGGTGACGGTATTATTACTGAAGAAGACAAAACTATTTTAGGTGATCCTTATCCTGATTTAATATATAGTTTTACCAATGATTTTCAAATAGGTGCCTTTGATTTCTCTTTTATGGTTCAAGGTAGCCTTGGAGCCCAGGTAAATAATATTGGAGATCAATATTTCTATAATTGGTTTGGAAACAGAACAAGAAGTGGTGGAGAAGCTCAGGCAGTTGCTGATGGACTTGTACCACACGAATCCTTTATTCAGGAAAAAGTATTGACAAGTGAAGTTATTGCTAGTGCAGACTACTTTTCCTTGCGAAATATAAACATTGGGTATAATATGCCGGATGATGTTACATCAAAATTAGGTGTATCCGGGGCAAGAATTTACGCCACGGCTCAGAATTTGATTTACATAACTGCTGATGACTATCACGGATTCAACCCGGAACATGTAGATGATGACAACCCAAGGGCTTATGGTGCACAAAGAGCTGGTACGCCTATATATAAAACGGTAACTTTAGGTCTGAACATTGACTTTTAATTAAAAAAAACAAATTATTATGAAACATTTAAAATATTTAATCTTTGCTATTACAGGATTTGTTTTTACTTCCTGTGAGACTGATGAGTTTTTAAACCCATTACCGGATTCTGTAGTTGCAGTGGAAACATTCTTCCAAACTGATGCAGATGTGTTGGCTGGAGTCATTGGAATATATGATGCTCTTCAAGGGGTTAATGAGAATACAGAAACAAATATTGGTAGAGCAAACAGAGGGGTGCAATTTGAACACCTTTTGACAGAACATCGAAGCGATAATACAAGAAATCAAACATTAGAAGGTTCAAAATCTGATTTTCACAGATATATAGTTAATGCCAACAATGTAGAGTCAGAAGATTATTATCAATCGATGTATGAAGTTATTTTCAGAGCGAATAATATCTTAAATTATATTGATGTTGCAGACGAAGATAATCAGGCAAAATATGCTGCTGAAGCTAAATTTTTAAGAGCCTATGCTTATTTTAAATTGGTCAGGTTATATAGTGATGTGCCATTGGTAACTACGGTTGTAAATCCTCTGGATAATGAATCTCTTTTTACTCGTATTCCTGCAGCACAGATTTACGAACAGATTATTGAAGATTTGCAAGATGCAGTAAACAATTTAGATAACACCTATAAAGCTAGGGCATCAAAAGCGGCAGCTCAGGCTGTTTTAGCAAAAGTTTACTTAACTCAGCCTAATCGTAATTATACGGGTGCACAGCAGTTGTGTCAGGATATTATGACCGGAACTGGTGGATTTTCGCTAATGTCTAATTTTCACGACGTTTTTTATAGTGAATTAAATGACGAAATTATTTTTGCTATACAATATGATTCAGGAAATTCTCAGGAAAGTCAAAGTTTTTCATCTGAATTTACTGCAGCATTCCGTCAAGGTAGAGAAGATGGTCAAAACATCGTAAATAATAACCTTATTGCAGATTTTACCGCATATGGCGGAAACAGAACTGAAGAATCTTATATTACATTGGGTGGTACTTCCAATGAAGTGATAAAGTTTTTACCAGAAGGATCTGACATTTCTGTCTTCCCTCCTACATATGGATTAAATCCTCGTGATGCAGGTAATGATTATATTGCTATAAGATACGCAGATGTGTTGTTAATGCATGCAGAGGCAATTATGGCAGGGACACCATCGACTACAAATAGTGCAGCCATAGATTCTTACATGGAAGTTAGAGTAAGAGCAGGATTTGATGCCTTGGCTGACCGTCCTTCAACACTTACAAAAGAAGCCTTACTAGTAGAAAGACGTGTAGAACTAGCGTTTGAAAATCAACGATGGTTTGATCTGATTAGATTTGGTGTAGCAGAAGATGGGATATGTCTTTACACCTAGAGCCTTGCTTTTACCAATTCCTTCAAGGGAAATTAATTTAAGCGGGGGTCTTTTAACACAAAACCCAGGGTATTAATATATAAACAATAAAATATGAAAAATAAAGTAAATATTTTCCGTAAAATCACCTTTGTGGTAAGTTTAGTTGCAGCTAGCCTTATTGTTAGCTGTGTTGGTGATGAGCTTTTTAGAGATGAATTGCCGGGAGCAAATTCTCAAGAAGACACTGTTTTTCCTACAGCTAACTTTTCTTACGTTTCATCTCTGGATGATTTTAGAACGATTAATTTCACTAACCTCTCATTTGAAGCTACTACATTCTCATGGGATTTTGGTGGAGGAAATACATCAAATGAACAGGATCCTTCATTTACATTTGCTGCAGAAGGCACATATCCGGTAACATTAACCGCGAGTGATGCAAATAACGCAACAGGCTCTATAACTATTGACGTTATGGTAGTTGAAGGTCCATATCAGCCAATTATTCTTGAACCAGGTTTTGAAGATAATACGCTTCCTGATGGTGGTGGTGATGGCCGGGACTCATGGAGAAATAATGATTTAGGCGGTGTAATTCAAATTACAGGTAGTCCTGTAACATTTGGAGATCAAGGTGCTAAGTTACCTCTTCCTGCAGGCGATCGTATTGGTTATCAGGATATTGTTGTAGAACCTGATACTAATTATGACATAAAATTCTGGTACACGATGTTGAGTGGTTCGTCAGACCCATCATTGACCGTTTCTGTACTTGGCGTAACCGAAAATGGGGGAACTTTTACAACATTGGAAGATGTTGCTAACGGAACCTTAGCTTCAGTAACTGTGACCGATGATGAGGATCCTTCTACTTATGTACAACAGACCTTGTCATTTAATTCAGGAGTAAATAATGTGGTTGCAATATTTTTCACTAATGGAGAAGTTGAAGCCCGGCTTGATGAATTCACGATTGAAATTGGAATACCGGGTCCGGTGCCTCCTTCAGTAGGATTTACTTCAGCACAAAGTTCAACAAATTATCTGGAATATACATTTACGAATTCATCTACTAATGCTATTTCCTATGAATGGGACTTTGGTGATGGAAATACTTCTACCGAGGTGTCTCCTACCCACGTTTATGCGACTCCGGATATTTACACGGTAAAATTAACGGCTACAAGCGAATCAGGATTATCAGCTTCTTTAGAAAAGGTAATTAATATTCAAGCACCGGTCACGGCAGATTTCACGTATCAGGTTGATGCTACAGACTACAAGACTTATTCTTTCACAGATGCTTCCGTTGGTGCTGTAATGCTGCTTTGGGAATTTGGTGACGGGTATCAATTTACAGGAATGAATCCTACACATACTTACGCAGATGATGGAGTTTACGAAGTGAGCTTGACAGCATATAGTATTACTGGAAATTCACATGTTGCTACTGAACAATTGATAGTGTCGGAAGGCTTTGTTGTACAAGTTCTTAACGGAACTTTTGATGAATATACATTCAACACTGGCGACAATGCGGATGCCTGGGATATGACCCCTAATAGCACGGTTGTGGACAATGATGGAAATGAAATTGATAGTCCATACAGACCACTTTGGTATAATTCAGATTTGAACTCATGGAATGACGCATTTTATGGTGATACCAATGAGCAACCTGCTACAACAAGTGGTGGAGCGAACGGAACAAGAGGAGCAAAGTTCAGTAGCCCTGCCCGTCGTTTATATCAGGTAGTTCAGGTTGAGCAAGGTGTTTCTTATGCTTTTTCTATCGATACACGCTCAGAAGCAGCAGGAGTCAATACCGAGGTATTTATTTTGAATACAGAAATCGCGGATGAGACAGGTATCAATGCCTCTACTTCGGATGCGGCTGTAGATGCATACTTTGAAATCACTAATGATTTTAGTACTGATTCTGGTGCATTTACAACAAGCACTTTCAATTTCACACCATCCACAAACTCTATAGTGATCTATGTTAGATCATATCGGGTTGATACATTGCCATTGGATGGTTCTACAGAGGTCTTTCTTGATAACGTAGAGATCACGGAGAACTAGTAATGGGCAACTAATAGATTAAAATTAAAAACCACCCGGGCTTAAATTTATGACTGGGTGGTTATAAAAAAAAGGAGATGAAGAAATAGGGGCTTATTCGGTAACTATTTCAGCTATTGAGATAATTAATTTATAAAATGAAAAACTTCCGAAAAGAACTATTATTAATTGTTTTAACAATATTTCTATCTGTTAACGCTACACCTCAAAACAAGACAAGTGATGTTGCAGACTCGGATTCTAAAATTGAAAAGAAATCCAAAAAGAAGAAAAAACGTAAGAAGTATAAGTTACCCGATATTGATCTAAGCCACTGGAAGGTAACATTACCCGTTACAAATGACGCAGGAAAACCTTACGAATTGGAACCACCGGAAATATTTGATTTTGCAACAAATGACATTGCAAAACCCTATATGTATATTGATTCTACAGCAGGTGCCATAGTATTTCACGCCTTGCCAACTAAATCAACAACAAGGAACACAAAGTACAGTAGGTCTGAACTAAGGGAACAAATGGAGCCGGGAAATAATAACGTGAACTGGACATTTGCTCAAGGAGGTAATCTTAAGGCAAAGATTGCCATGGATGAAACTACAAGAGATTCTGACGGAAAATACCATAGAACCATTATTGCGCAGATCCATGGACGTTTAACCAATGAGCAGCGTGATTTAATAGGAGCTGATGATAATAATGCACCTCCAATGTTAAAAATTTACTGGGATAAAGGTAAAATTCGCGTAAAGACAAAAGAACTCAAGAATTTGAATGCGTCTGATACTGATATCCTGCATGAAGATGCTTGGGATGATGATGAAGGTTATAATTTTCCAACGGAAGTTGGGTTTAGGAAATTTACTTTAGAAGTACAGGTTTCCGATGGAAAAATGGTTATTATCTTAAATGGTAACGAGTACAAAGTTTACGAAAATGTCCATATTAAAAGATGGGGCGTATTTGAAAATTATTTTAAGGCTGGAAATTATTTCCAATCCAGGGATGAAGGGTCCTACTCTAAAGTAAAATTTTACGAGTTAGAGGTAAAGCATTAGTAATTAAATAGATTTGAGTTAGTTTATATTTGATTTAGTTGGAATAAACCGGCCAATTAATTGGCCGGTTAATTTTCCAAATTGTCAATTTGACTGTAATCAATATCAAGATTGTGAATTTATTAGAGAATGATTATTTTAGGCAAACCAATTTGGTAAACCAATTTTTAAATTAGATTTTATGAAGCTAGAAATAATTGCAAAAAGTGACAATCAAGAAATTCAGAATTTCATTATCTCTGAAATAAGAGACCATATAAATAAAAAAAACTTAGAGCCGGGAGATAAGCTGCCTTCAGAAAGGATGTTATCTGAGAAATTGGAAGTTAGTAGGAATAATGTAAGGGAAGCAATTCAAAAACTAGAATTTTACGGTCTATTGAAATCCATTCCTCAAAGTGGCACATTTGTGGCAAATATTGGGGTTGTAGCGTTAAACGGGATGGTTGATGATATTTTATCACTTAAGAAACCTGATTTCAAAACATTGGTTGAGACCAGAATTCTTCTGGAATTAAAAACTGTACGATTAGCCGCATTGAGGAGGACAGATGAAGATTTGAAAAGGTTAAAAAAAGCTATGGATGCTTATGAAACTAAAGTATTAAATGGTAAAGATTCTGTACAAGAAGATCTTTTATTTCATTTAGCAATAGCTAAAGCTGCTGGAAATAGCACCATGGAAACTTTTATGTTGCAAATTACCCCGGAGATCATCACAAATTTTGAAAAACACCATGTGTGTGATGAAAATCAAAAATTTATTGCCATTGAGGATCATAAGGCTATTTATAAAGCGATAAAAAAACAAGACCCTCAGCTGGCAAAACAAAAAATGAAGGATCATTTTAAAGTATTATATCAGTATTGTTATAATACAGTTTAATGGATAAATCAAAAGATAGAGGTAAACGATTATCTTGAATAAATTTAAGGAGAATGTAATCCTGAACAGAAATTATTAGGGTTCAATTCTTTTAAAGACTAACAACTAACAACAAAAAACATGAAACTTAAAGGATTAAGATGGTGGATTATTGGATTAATATTCTTAGCCACAGTTATTAACTACATAGACAGAAGTGCTCTAGGGATTATGTGGGGAGGATTAGATAAAGAAGGAACCATAGCGCACTCATTACAATTAACAAAAGATGATTATGCATTAATTCTGAATATTTTTATGGTTGCCTATGCTCTAGGTCAATTGTTTTCAGGAAAATTGTTTGACAAAGTTGGAACCAGAATTGGATACGTTATCAGTATTGGTGTTTGGGGACTGTCTTCATTCCTGCATTCAACGGTTCGAGGATTATTTTCAATTGCATTTTTTAGAAGCACTTTAGGATTGTCTGAAGCGGGTAACTGGCCCGGAGCTGTAAAGAGTAATGCCGAATGGTTTCCAATTAAAGAACGAGCTATTGCACAAGGGTTGTTTAATGCGGGAGCATCAATAGGATCAGTTATTGCACCTCTGCTTATTGCAACCTTATATGTTGCTTACGGTTGGAGAATCACCTTTATGATAATTGGGTCGTTTGGTATTCTATGGGTAATCCCTTGGCTATTAATTAATAAGGCGGGACCAAAAAAACACCCGTGGATTTCTGAAGAAGAACAAAAATTTATATTAGCTGGTCAAAGTGAAGCAGATCGAAATGCAACTGCTGATACAAAAGGGAAAAGTTTAAAGGAAATTCTTTCTTACAAAGAATCTTGGGCAGTTGTGGTTGGACGTTTCTTTTTAGAGCCAATTTGGTGGTTGTTTGTAGGCTGGATGCCAATATATCTTTTTGATGTCTATGGATTCAATGTTAAGGAAGTTGGTATGTTCTTATGGGTGCCTTATGTGGGAGCCGCTATCGGTAGTATTGCAGGAGGTTATGTTTCCGGCAGAATCATCGCTAAAACTAATTCAATTGACAAAGGAAGAAAAACAACAATATTTATAGGTGGAATTATCATGTTATTAGGTCTTGTAGCCACTGTATTAATGGGTGATACTGCCGAAAAATTTGTTGTCATTGTTTTCTTTGTGCTTTTCGGATTCCAGTTTGCAATTAGTAATGTACAAACTCTCCCTAGTGATTTCTTTAGTGGTAAATCTGTAGGTTCGTTAGCAGGATTAGGAGGAATGATTGGCGTATTCTCTGTAATTATTATGAACTTCTTAGTTCCTATAGTTGTAGAAAAAATTTCCTATACTCCAATTTTTATAGCAATAGCCATTTTTGTACCACTTGGTGTAGGCGCTATATATTACTTCGCAAGAAATATTGGATCGGTTGAAAAATAATTAAAAATATCATAAAAAATAAAACTAATAAAATGAATAAATTTAAAGGTAAAGTAGCGGTCATTACAGGAGCTACAGGAGGCATAGGCTTCGCAGTAGCTAAAAGATTGGGTAAAGACGGATATACTGTAGTATTAAACGGTATTGAAGATAAAGAAGGGGCTAAAAGAGTTAAAGAACTTGCGGCGGAGGGAATCGAAGCCGAGTATTACGGATTCGATGTTACTAAAGAAAAAGAAGTTACTAATAACATCACTAAAATAGGCGAAAAGTACGGGAAAATTGATGTTCTTGTCAATAACGCAGGTGGTTTGGGCGGAAGATCCAGATTTGAAGAAATGACAACTGAATTTTACAGATTTGTGATGGCACTAAATCTTGATTCTGTTTTCTTTGCTTCAAGGGCGGCTATACCGTTTCTTAAAAAAGGAGATAATCCTTCAATTATTAACTATACATCAATTGCAGGCTGGAATGCTGGTGGTCCGGGAGCTGGAATCTATGGGACATCTAAAGCAGGAGTTCATGCAATAACCAGAGCATTGGCAAAAGACCTGGCTGAATATGGTATTCGGGTAAATGCCGTATCCCCGGGAACTATTGATACAGATTTTCATAAGCAAATAAAATCAACCAAGCCAGAGGTTTTTGCTTCCTGGAAAAACAATATTTTGTTAGGAAAATTAGGGCAGCCGGAAGAAGTAGCATCGGTTGTTTCATTTTTGGCAAGTAAAGATGCATCTTTTCTAACAGCTGAAACCATCCAGATTACTGGAGGACAAGGTTTAGGAATATAATAGATTAAATATTAAAAAAATAAAAAATGAATCTAAAAGGTAAAGTAGCTCTCGTTACTGGTGGCGGACGTGACATAGGACGTGCAGTTTGTGTGAAATTAGCAAAAGAAGGCGCAAAAGTTGTTGTGAACTATTTTGATAGTGATACCGATAAAGATCAAACCATGGCAGCTATTAAAGCTGTTGGAGGTGAGGCAATTTCTGTTTATGCAGATGTTACCAAGCAAGAAGATATTAATAATATGGTAGCTAAAACCAAAAAAGCTTTTGGAGAAAAAGTAGATATTTTGGTAAACTGTGCCGGAGGTCTGTTTGCAAGAAAAACCATTGAAGAATTAGATGAAAAATTCTATAACTTGGTCATGGATGTAAACTTTAAAGGGACAGTTTTTGTTACCCAAGCGTTTAAACCATTAATGGGTAAAGGTGCTTCCATCGTAAACTTTGCTTCTCAAGCAGGTCGTGATGGTGGCGGCCCGGGTTCTGTTATCTATGCGTCCTCAAAAGGAGCTGTAATGACCTTAACAAGAAATTGGGCTAAAGAATTTGGACCACAGGGAATTAGGATCAATGCGGTGTGTCCCGGTATGATCGCAACTAAATTCCATGACGATTTTACAAAAGATCAGGTAAGAGAAAATGTAGCCAAGGCAACCCCTTTGAGACGTGAAGGTAAGGCAGAAGAAGTCGCTGATCTAGTCGCATATTTAGCAAGCGATGAGGCCTCATTCCTCACGGGTAATAATGTTGATATTAACGGAGGATTGGCTTTTAGCTAATTAAATTTATAAAAATATTATCATGAAAAAAGTAGTCACATTTGGAGAGATCATGCTTCGACTGGCACCTCCGGGATTTTTACGATTCTCTCAGACAAATAGTTTTGATGTGGTTTATGGAGGTGGGGAATCCAACGTTGCAGTTTCCTTAGCAAATTATGGAGTTCCTGTAGATTTCGTTACGCGATTGCCAAAAAACGATATTGGTGAATGCGCCATGATGGAAATGCGTAAACGTGGAGTAGGCGTTGATAAGATTATTTATGGCGGAGAACGATTGGGAATTTATTTCCTGGAGACAGGAGCTGTAAGCAGAGGATCTAAAGTAGTTTATGATAGGGCATACTCTTCCATCTCGCAAATAGAATCGGGGATGATCGATTGGGATAAAGTTTTTGAAGGTGTTGAATGGTTTCATTGGACAGGTATTACACCTGCAATTTCTCAGGGAGCTGCAGATGTATGTTTAGAAGCTGTTAAAGCTGCTAGTTCAAAAGGGATAACCATTTCAACCGATTTAAATTACAGAGCAAAACTGTGGAAATATTGTGATTCAGCTCACAGAGAGGCTGTAATGACAAAACTAACCTCATATTGTGATGTTGTTTTAGGCAATGAGGAAGATGCAGAAATGCATTTTGGAATTAAGCCGGAAGGCATTAGTGTACAAACTGAAGGACACAATGTAAAAGCTGAAGCATTCTTATCTGTTTGCCAGCAAATGATGAAAAAATTCCCAAAAGCAAAAAAGGTAATAACAACACTTCGAGGTTCAATATCTGCATCCCATAATACATGGGCTGGTGTTTTATACGATGGTAAAAAGATGTATGAAACACGTCAGTATCAAATAACGGATATCGTTGACAGAGTAGGAGGAGGTGATTCATTTATGGGTGGTTTGATCTACGGGTTATTAAAATATCCTAAAGATGATCAAAATGCATTGGATTTTGCTGTTGCGGCATCTTGTTTGAAACACACCATTAAGGGAGATGCAAATCTGGTGACAGTCGCTGAGGTTGAAAAACTAATGGGAGGAGATGCTTCAGGAAGAGTTGCGCGATAGCATATAATTGAAAGGTAAAAGGGAGTTTTGACTTCCCTAAAATTAGAAATGAAAAAGTCAATTGCTATAATTTGTGGTGGAGGACCTGCA
>CBDUIO010000006.1:0-24650 GCA_965367355.1 uncultured Flavobacteriaceae bacterium | reverse complement strand
ATAGGTTCTCCTTCTCCAAGACCACGCAAATAAATGATCTCCGGTTCATTTATTTGAAGTGAATCCGTAGAATTTAAAAAATTGAAAATTATAGGTTTTCTAACTCCGGAATCCAGCAAAAAGGTTAATTCTGCTCCATTTATCTCAACCGGAATCACGATAAGATTATTTATTAATTTAAACCGGATCTTATCACTTTCCTTATTATCCTGAATGACGAAATTACCCTGAGAATATCCAATATTTGTTATAGATAAGAGTAAAACTAACTGAAAAAATTTCTTCATGAATAAACAACTTGCAGGGTCGATACTTCAATTTACAAATCTTTATTTCAATTAAGCCAATTGAATTGAAAATTTAAACAAACTTTAAGATAAATTTCGGAACTTTGTTGGATAAATATAAATTACATGCCAACAATATCAAATAAAGGCAAACTGATGCCTCAATCGCCAATTAGAAAGCTTGTTCCTTATGCTGAAGATGCTAAAAAAAGAGGGGTTAAGGTCTATCATTTAAATATTGGTCAACCCGATATTAAAACACCGGAGGTTGCCTTAAATGCAGTTAAACATAACAACCTGGAAATTGTTGAGTATAGTCGTTCTGAAGGATCAGAAGAATACAGGACTAAACTGGCAGGATATTATGCCAAAAATAACATACATGTAAAGGCTACCGATATAATTATTACCACTGGTGGCAGCGAAGCATTGTTGTTTACCTTTGGAAGTATTATGGATGCAGGTGATGAAGTTATTATACCTGAACCTTTCTATGCCAATTATAATGGATTCTCTGTGGCTTCAGGAGTAAATGTTGTTCCGGTTGTCTCCAAGATCGATGATAATTTTGGTCTTCCTCCAATTGAAGACTTTGAAAAACTTATTACATCAAAAACCAAAGCCATATTAATTTGTAATCCGGGAAATCCCACAGGATATCTGTACAGCAAGGATGAAATAGAAAAACTGGCTAAAATCGTTAAAAAGTATGACCTGTTTTTAATTGCAGATGAAGTTTATAGAGAGTTTGTATACGATGGGGAAAAACATCATTCCGTTATGGAAGTCAATGGGCTTGAAGAACATGCCATTATGATCGATTCAGTATCAAAACGATATAGTATGTGTGGAGCCCGAATTGGTTGTATTGTATCGAAGAACAAACAAGTTATTGAAACGGCTCTTAAATTTGCACAAGCCAGACTGAGCCCTCCAACCTATGCTCAAATTGCCAGTGAAGCTGCTTTAGAAACTCCGCAAAGCTATTTTGACGAGGTTAAAGCGGAATATGTTGACCGAAGAAACATATTGATACAGGAATTAAAGAAAATAGATGGTGTTAAAGTAGCTAAACCCAAGGGAGCTTTTTATTGTATTGCTGAACTTCCCGTTAAAAATGCCGATGATTTCTCACAATGGCTGTTGGAAAAATTTAATTTAAACGGAGAAACAGTCATGGTTGCTCCAGCCGCAGGATTCTACTCAACTCCGGGTCTGGGTTTAAATCAAGTCAGGATTGCATATGTTCTCAAAAAAGATGATCTGTTAGCTTCGGTTAAAATACTTAAAGAAGCTTTAAAAAAATATAATTCCTTATGACAGTATTGGAACATGTTTCTCTAAAAAATTATAACACTTTCGGTATTGAGGCTTCTGCCAGAGAATTTGTAGATGTAACGTCTCTAAATGACCTTATTGAAGTTCTAAAAACGCACAGCAAAGCTGATAAATTCGTTTTAGGCGGAGGAAGTAATCTGCTTTTGACAAAAAATATAGACGCACTTGTAATTCATATTAATAACAAAGGCAAAGAGGTCATCAAAGAAGAGAATGGATATGTATTTGTGAAAATTCAAGCAGGAGAAAACTGGCATGAATTTGTTTTATGGTGCATTGCGAATAATTTTGGAGGCGTTGAAAATCTATCTTTAATTCCCGGAAATGTCGGCACTTCACCTATTCAAAATATTGGCGCTTACGGCGTTGAATTAAAAGATGTATTTGTTGAATGTGAAGCGATACATGTTGAATCCCTAGAATCCAAGACATTTAAAAACAAGGATTGTCAATTTGACTATAGAAATTCAATTTTCAAGCAAAAATTAAAAGGACAGTATATAATTACCAATGTGACTTTTAAGCTTGCTAAAGATAACCATATTCTCAAAACAACTTATGGAGCCATAGAATCTGAGCTTAATAACAGAAATATATCTAAGCCTACTATTAAGAATGTTTCTGATGCAGTTATTCGTATACGACAAAGTAAATTACCTGACCCAAAGGAAATTGGAAATAGTGGAAGCTTTTTTAAAAATCCGATAATATCAATAGATCATTTTAATGAGTTGCTAATTAATTTTCCTGAAATACCCAGTTACAAAGTATCTAATGACCAAATTAAAATTCCAGCAGGTTGGTTAATTGAAAAAGCTGGTTTTAAAGGCAAGCGATTTGGAGACTATGGAGTTCATAAAAATCAAGCTCTAGTCCTTGTAAATTATGGGTCATCAAACGGGCAGGATATTTACGATCTATCAAGGCTTATTCAAAAAACCATTTCCAGGATTTTTAACATCGATCTTGAAGCTGAAGTTAACGTGATTTAATCTATTTTTCATCGTTATTTTTTGCATAAAATCCACTCAATTTCCATTTCAACTTATTTCTAAGCTATTCATCTAAATCTTTACTTTAGACGTGTCTCATTTTATACTTTTGATTTAATTAATTGATAGATTTTTTTATTAATTAAAATTCCCTCCTTTAAAAAAATTGAATGAGATCTTTTATTAATAAAATTAAATATACCCTCAAGCGTCATCCATTCTTGATGAAAGCGAGATGGTTTATGATCACCAGGGAACCAAGTTTTTCTAAATTTAAAGACGAGAATTACAATTCTTATAATAAAAAGGAAGATATCCACTCCATATTTTATGAGGATAATCCTTTGACTGAATCTGAGCAGAAATTATCTACTTTGGTTAAAGTCATTAAAATTGCAGAACATTTTAATACATTCTTCAAGCGAGGACCCGGATTAGGTTATTCTTCAAAGGACAGTTACATCACTATGCGTTATAAAAAAGGTGGAGTTTGCAGTGATTATGCCCAGGTATTCATTAATTTCTGTATCATTAACGATATAAAGGTCAGAGAATGGGGAATTGGAGTTCCCGGTACGGCAGGCGGTCATTCTATAAATGAATTTTACTCAGAAGAATTAAGAAAATGGATACTTATAGATATACACAACTGCGTATTCGTAATGAATAAAACCTCTAAAGAATTGTTATCTGTTAAACAATTAGTAGATTACATTAGCGGTTTTAATGCCGATAACCTGACACTGGAAGATATGGTTGATAACAGGAAAGGCTCAAGTAAAGAGTATTTGGCAAAATACTTTTTTAACAACAAGAACCTTTTCTTTCTTATCACAAATTATAAAGTAAGTAAGATGGATGCTCTGCTGGCATTTCAGGATAAAATTCCGTTAGTTCTAATTCATACCTTATTGATCATATTTAGAAGATATTTTAATTATATGTTCTATGTCAATGAAACTAACATTGCACAAGTGAGAAATTCACTTAAACCTATCATTCAATATAATTACGCCAAATCATATGAAAAAAGATTGGCAGAAGGAACTTTTGCAGAAGCATAGAAATAAAAAAGCCTTACAGTTGTAAGGCTTTTTTTTAGATAATTGGTTTTTTTATGAAAAAGCTATTAATCAATCTTCTATGAAGTATCAATTATCTAAAATTATTTATCCTAATTTTGTTACCTTAGATTAGAATCGTAATGCTTTTAAAGTAATTACGTTATAAAATTAGATTTGGATGTTTTCAGACATCCTCAATATGACTTTTTAAGTATTTTTGAATACATGCGTAGCCAGATAGAGAAAGATATTATTCAATTGTTAAAAGTTCGCGATAAAAAAGCGTTGACTCTTTTATATAATAATTATTCCGATTCATTATTTGGTGTTGCGCTAAAAATAACTAAAGATGAAGCCTTAGCGAAAGATGCTTTACAGGAAAGTTTTATCAAGATCTGGAAAAACTCACATAAATACGACCCAAAAAAGGCAAAACTGTTTACTTGGCTATATAGAATTACAAGAAATACGGCTATTGATAAGCTTAGAAGTTTCAATAACAGAAACAGTCGAGAAGTCCAAATTGAAAAATCCAACGTATATAGTATTACAACGAACAGTTTAAATCAAGATGTCATGGATTTAAAACAACACGTTGATAAATTGGATCAAAAGTATAAAACAGTACTTAACGCATTGTTTTTTGAAGGCATGACCCAACAGGAAGCAAGCGATGAATTAGACATACCTCTCGGGACTATTAAGTCCAGGCTTAAAATTGCCCTTAGAGAATTAAAAAAAGTATACAATGTATAGTTTTGGATATTTAAATAAAAAATTATGAAAGATCTTTACTCTTTTTTAGAATCAGGTCTGTTAGAAAAATACGTTATTGGTGATACCAGTGACGAAGAAAATAATATAGTAGAAAACTACATTTCTAAATCCCCTGAAGTTAAATCTAAGTATGAATTACTTCAAGATAATCTTGAAATAATATCAGAACTTAGTGCCGTTCCTGCTCCTAAAGATTCATTGAATTTCATTATGGATTCAATTGATGAAAGCAAAGTTATCCATATTCATCATAAACCAAAACGAGTATCTGTTTGGTTTAGCATTGCTGCTAGTGCTGCTGCAATATTGTTTGCTGCAACAGCAGCTTTCTTTTTCTTGCAAAATCAGAAATTAATGGATGAAAATCAGGTTGTGGTAGATGAAATATTTGATTTGAGAAGCGACATTCAGGACACAAACAGTAAGCTGGAAAGTGTGATGCAACAATTTATGAGGCTGAATAACCCGGAAACTGAAAAATATATTATAAGAGGTAATAAACGTGCCAAGAATTTAAAAACTGTGGCATATATAAACCCTAAAGAAAAAACGTCTATGATAGAAGTTGTTTCATTACCTCAGTTGCCTGAAGAGCAATGCTACCAAATGTGGGCTCAGTTGCAGGATAAAATGGTAAACTTAGGTATTTTAGATCCCGCAAGTAGAGACCTTAAGTCAATTCCATATACTGAAAATGCCCTGGCATTTGAAATTACAATTGAACCTAAAGGTGGTAATGAAACTGCAACTGTAGAAAATTCAGTGGCCAACATTAAGCTACAAAATAATAAATAATTTAAACCCACATATTCTTATAAAAAGTTCCCTGTTTGGGAACTTTTTAGTTTCAGACTAATGCAGTATCTTTGCAGGAAAATCATATTTAATGAAACTTCTCTTAATAACTTTAGTGCTTTTATCATTGGCAATCGCTGGTATTGCTATTAAAATATGGTCCAAAAAAGATGGAAAATTTGCAGGCACATGTGCAAGTCAAAGTCCTTATTTGAATAAAGATGGTGAAGCATGTGGATTTTGCGGAAAGACTCCGGATCAATTTAAAGACTGCAAGGAAGAACATCATTCATAATTAAAATGAGTTACCTTGATATTGTTTTCTACATATTTTTAATTGTAGTTTTTATTCAGGTTTCTTATTACCTTATAATTTTCAGAAGATTTGCGTTTTCAAAATCCGAAAAACAAAAATCTAAGAATATTGCTGTCTCGGTAATTATCTGCGCTAAGAATGAGGCAGAAAATCTTCAGAAATACATCCCTTTAATTGCAAATCAGGATTATCCTGAATTCGAAATTGTATTAATCAATGATGCCTCCTTGGATAATTCACTTGAGGTCATGGAAGATTTAGCAAAAAAATTCAATACAATTAAAATAGTTGATGTAAAAAACAACGAAGCTTTTTGGGCTAATAAGAAATATGCGCTTACTCTCGGAATTAAAGCGGCCAAACATGATTTTCTGTTGCTTACAGATGCAGATTGCAAACCAGTTTCAAAACATTGGATCAAGGAAATGAGCAGTCATTTTAATAATAATAAAACGATTGTTTTAGGCTACGGAGGATATAAAAAGATTAAAAATTCATTCTTAAACAAACTGATTAGATTTGAAACTGTGTTAACAGCAATTCAATATTTTTCCTTTGCAAAAATTGGGATTCCATATATGGGTGTTGGAAGAAATTTAGCTTACAGAAAGGACGAGTTTTTCAAAGTCAATGGTTTTGTAGGTCATATGAACATTAATTCAGGAGATGATGACCTGTTTATTAATCGTGTGGCCACAAAACAAAATACTGCTTTGTGTTATGAACCAGAGAGCTTTACAATATCGGTTCCTAAACAGTCATTCTCAAAATGGTTTAAACAAAAACGAAGGCACGTCTCAACTGCCAGCCGCTATAATATAATTCACAGGCTTTTGTTGGCAGAATTTTTTTCCTCTCAAATACTCTTTTGGATCTTAGGTGTGTTTTTACTGATAATGAATTTTAAACTCTACCTGGTCCTTTCTTTGTTTATATTCATAATAGCTATTAAATATCTCATCATAGGATTTTCTTCAAGAAAACTAAATGAACCGGATCTTGTTATTTTAACTCCTATATTAGAATTGTTTTTAATCTTCTTTCAATTCTCTATCTTTATAACAAATCTTATCTCAAAACCGAAGCATTGGAAATAGAAGAAGCTATTGAAAAAGCAAAACAAAATGATCAAAAAGCATTTAGTTTTTTGTTAGACACTTTTTGGGACGATGTTTACGGGTTTCAGCTTAAAAGAATAGAAAATGAAAATGATGCCGAGGACATTACCATACAGACTTTTTCAAAAGCTTTCGATAAGATAGACACCTTTAATCCGGAATATAAATTCAAAACCTGGTTGATCACAATTTCAAAGAACATTCATATAGATCTGGTTAGAAAAAGGAAAAATACAATTAAAGAAGATCTGTCTGATAAGAATGAGCAAAAAGTACTTGAAATCCTGGATACCTCACCTTCACCGGAGGATAAAATAATAACCGAACAGAACTTAGCAAAATTACTTCGGGATATAAAAAAATTGAAACCACATTATCAGGAAGTGATAAACATGCGTTTTTTTCAGGAATTAAGTTATAAGGAAATCTCCACTGAATTAAAGGAACCCATTAATAATGTTAAGGTTAAATTATTGAGAGCCAAAAAACTTCTGGCAGAAATAATTCAAAATAAATAATGCTCAATAGAATTAAGAAATTAGGTCCCGGCCTGTTGTTCGCAGGTGCTGCCATTGGAGTGTCTCACTTAGTTCAATCAACAAGGGCAGGTGCCGATTTTGGTTTTGGGTTAATCTGGGCCTTATTACTGGTGCATTTGTTTAAATATCCTTTTTTTCAGTTTGCCCCGCGATATGCAAATGCAACCGGAGAAAGTCTTCTTGAAGGCTATTATAAACTCGGCAAGGGTGTTTTGGTTGCCTATTTAGTTTTAACATTTGCCACCATGTTCACCATTCAAACGGCTGTTACAATTGTAACGGCAGGCATTGCAAGTACCATATTCGGAAATGTTTTAAGTACAGAGATTTGGTGTGTTATCATTTTATTTATTTGCCTTGCGATTTTAATTTTAGGCAGGTATAAATTTCTTGATAGTCTTATGAAATGGATCATTGTAACTCTTAC
This sequence comes from uncultured Flavobacteriaceae bacterium, assembly GCA_965367355.1. Taxonomy (GTDB): domain Bacteria; phylum Bacteroidota; class Bacteroidia; order Flavobacteriales; family Flavobacteriaceae; genus Site-B1. The sequence continues at coordinate 16,997 of CBDUIO010000006.1, read as the reverse complement.
TATTAGCACACTAGTAGCTGTTGTAATTGCTTTTAATGATACAAGCCAGATCATAAAATTTAAACAAGTTCTTCCAAAGAATGATTTAGAAATTGCCTTCTTAATCGCATTTATGGGATGGATGCCAGCTCCTTTAGATATTTCAGTCTGGCATTCGCTATGGTCTATAGAAAAGAAGAAATCTGTTAAAATAAAGACCAGATCTGCTCTTTTTGATTTCAATATTGGCTATTTAAGCACCATAGTACTGGGAATTGGTTTCCTTAGTCTGGGAGCACTGGTCATGCACAATAGCGGTGAGAATTTTAGTGATTCGGCTTCAGAATTTTCCGGTCAGTTAATAAACATGTATACAACAAGTCTGGGAAATTGGGCTTACATCCTTATAGGCATTGCTGCTTTTACGACAATGTTCAGTACAACCCTAACAACTTTAGATGCATCACCAAGAGCAATGCATAAGACCACGCAACTGCTGTTTAAGAGAAATTTCTCCAGGGGATATTTATTCTGGATCGTACTTTTAACATTAGGCACCATTTCCATTTTCTTTTTTTTCATTTCCGAAATGGGCGTGTTGATAAAAACAGCTACAATTCTTTCATTTATAACAGCTCCTTTCTATGCCATAATTAACTATAAACTTATTTGCAGCCGACATACTCCAAAAAAATGGCGTCCAGATACCAGTCTGCACATTTTAAGCTGGTTAGGAATTCTTTTTTTAATAGGATTTAGTCTCTGGTACTTAACAATATTGTAAGATTTTGTTAAGATAATACTTTGTATCTTTGCCACTTTATATTTTATCATGGATACAAAAACATCTTCAAATATTTTACCTGCAAGAGAGGCGAAACCAAAATGGTTGCGTGTAAAATTACCTACAGGTAAGAAATACACTGAATTGAGAGGATTGGTAGACAAATACAAATTGAACACGATTTGTACTTCGGGTAGTTGTCCAAACATGGGTGAATGTTGGGGAGAAGGTACAGCAACATTTATGATTTTAGGTAATATTTGTACGCGTTCCTGTGGTTTTTGTGGTGTTAAAACAGGGAGACCAGAGTCGGTGGATTGGGATGAACCTGAAAAGGTAGCTCGATCAATAAAGATCATGAATATAAAACATGCGGTTCTTACCAGTGTTGACAGGGATGATCTTAAGGACATGGGAAGCATACTTTGGGCAGAAACCGTTAATGCAGTAAGACGAATGAATCCCGAAACTACTTTAGAAACTCTTATTCCCGATTTTCAGGGAATAACAAAACATATTGACAGAATAATAGAAGTTGCTCCAGAAGTTGTGTCACATAATATTGAAACCGTTAGAAGATTGACTCGTGAGGTCAGGATTCAAGCAAAATATGACAGAAGCATGGGTGTTTTAAAGTATTTAAAAGAATCCGGACAAAGACGAACAAAATCGGGAATAATGCTCGGACTTGGAGAAACACGTGAGGAGGTTATTGAAACATTGCATGACTTAAAAGAGGCAAAGGTTGATGTTGTTACTATTGGTCAATACCTTCAGCCATCAAAAAATCATTTACCGGTAAAGCAATTCATATTACCTGACCAGTTTGAGGAATATAAAGAAATTGGACTAGATCTTGGTTTTCGTCATGTAGAGAGCAGTGCCTTGGTACGTTCTTCTTATAAAGCTCAGAAACATATTAATTAAGTGTGTGATAAGGGAAATCTCTTGTGTTTTTTTACGGATGAACATAAAAACTACTCTATAAGTCTCTGTAAAACAGCGTATTTAATGGTAATAGATTAATCTTTTTAGCCTAAATCCTTAATAAATCAGGTAATTTCATCACCAAATAGCAGAATATATTTGCGTTTTATCGTAAAAATCACCACTTTTGTCGAGGAATTAATTAATTTTTTATTACTTTAGCTAAAGTATGTCCCAAGGAAAACAACTTATATTAGCCCTGTCACTCCTATTCTGTGTTAGTGTTTTCAGTCAGCAAAATGCAACTGAGGATGTTCAAGGTCTTGCTCAAAACATTACTTTCCATATTGGCCAAGCTGAATTCGATGTTGAAAGAGGTAACTTTTTCATCGCAGAAGAGAATCTTCAAAAAGCTCTAGACTTCGCCATCCAAATAGATGATAAGAAAAGCCAGGGAAGAATATATACAAAAATGGCTAAAATTCATTTTACCCTTAGTAAATATGATAAGGCCTTATCGGCTTTAAATAAAGCCCTTGAAATTCAGCGTTTAACAAAGGATTATGCCAATCAGGCTGAAACTTATAATGTTAGAGGTCTAGTCTATGCAAAGAAAAATGAACATAAAATTGCACTGGAAAGCTTTCAGTCAGCTAAAAGTTATTCAGAATTAGAGGAATTAGACGAATATGTTGCAGAAGTATTATTAAATAGCTCCATATCATTAATTGAAACAAAAGAGTATTGGAAAGCGACACAATATCTTGAAAGAGCCATTGCACTTTCTAAGAAATACAAAAAAACAGACATTGAAAGTTTAGCACTTATTTATAATGCTAAAGCCTTATATTATTTAGAGAATTACGATAAAGCAAGGTCCAAGGCTGAAGATGGTTTAAACCTAGCCAATCGTATTAATTACGTGGAAGCTAAAAATGAGGCATTTTTAGTATTAAGTGATATCTATCAAAAGACAGAAGAATTTAAATTAGCCAATGATTATTTAAAAGCGCACATTCATTTAAAAGATTCTATTTACGCACTAAAAAGTGCCAATTTAGATGCTGAGTCAGCATTACAATATCAAATAAGTGATAATGAAAAATTATTCGAGCAGCAAGCCGAAGAATTGAAAAAAGCCAAAAAGGAAGGTAGTTTAACACAATTAATCTCTCTTTTGAGTATTGCATTGATCACTATTTTATCCTTACTGACGCTTTCATTGTACAAGAATAACAACATTAGGACAAGAACCAATAACATGTTGTATAAGAAGAATGAAGATTTGATTATTGCAAAGGAAAAAGCTGAATTGGCATCGAAGACCAAAGCTAACTTCTTGTCTACTGTGACTCATGAACTTAGAACACCGTTATATGCTGTAACCGGATTAACCAATATGCTTTTAGATGAAGACCCTAAACCGGAACAGGTTAATCACCTGAAATCACTGAAGTTTTCCGGTGAATATTTATTGGCATTTATTAACGATATACTTCAATTGAATAAGATTGAAGCCGAAAAGGTTAATATTGAACCTGAAATATTCAATTTGAAGCAAAAAATTGAGAATGTCCTGGCAGCATTGAACAATTCTGCTTTAGATAATAATGTAAAACTCCATTTGGAGTACGATAAAAAATTACCTGAAGTCTTTAACGCAGATCAGGTTAAGATCTCACAAATTTTAATGAATCTGATTGGTAATTCTATCAAATTTACCAAAGATGGAGATATCTGGGTAAGAGTTAAAAAGATTACCAGTGAAGGAGATAAATTCAATGTAAAATTTGAAGTTGAAGATAACGGAATTGGAATCTCACAGGAAAAACAAGAACATTTATTTGAGAGTTTTTCTCAGGGCTCTATACAAATTAACAGGAAATATGGTGGAACCGGTTTAGGATTGTCCATTGTGAAAGGATTGATTGATATCTTAAAAGGAAAGATCTATTTAAAAAGTGAATTGGATAGAGGAACTACTTTCTTTTTTGAACTTCCACTGCTTAGATCACACGAAGAAATTAAAGTCAAAAAGACCAGTTATTTCAAAGATGTCAATGAAATTGAACTGAGCAATATTAAAATTCTGGTTGTTGAGGATAACAAAATCAATCAAATGATCACTAAGAAAATCCTGAACAAAATGAAGCTTAATTGTGATGTCGTTGATAATGGTGAAGATGCTGTTGATAAAGTAAAAAATGAGCACTATGATGTGGTACTCATGGATATTCACATGCCAGGTATTAGTGGTATTGAAGCAACAAAGATGATCCGTATTTTTGATAAGGAAATTACAATATTTGCACTTACTGCAGTAACAATTGAAGATAAGATGAAAGAATTTGACGAAGCCGGATTTGACGATATAATATCAAAACCATTTAAGCAGGAAGACTTCGAGAAAAAATTGTTCAACGAATTAATTGGCAAGGAAAAAAAAGTGACCATTAGAACTTAATCACAAACTGTTTAATTAATTCATTAAATTCATTCTTATTACTTATTTCAGCTCTAATTGGTAAATAAAAAAGTTTAGAAGCCTCTACTTTATCCTTTAATCTCATATAATCCTTTTCAGTCGTCAAGATTAAATTCCATTTTCTAAATTTTTCAATATCCTTTGCCAAGAAATTATAATGGTCTTTATAGTTTAAATGTTCAAAGTTTAAGCCTTTGGACGTCAAATAATCAACTAATGGTTTTGAATTGGCAATTCCTGTAACCAATGAAAACTTCTGGCCTTTACATTCTTCAAGCAATCTGCTGGATTCATTGTTGTAAATTGATTCATCATAAGAAATTGTACTGTAATACAACTTCTGATCTCCTTTCAGGTTCAACTTTTTTTCGATATTTATTTTCTCTTCTTCTTTTAAACCATCAGGACATTTAGTAACAATCACAATATCTGCTCTTTTAGCTCCGCTTTTTGATTCACGTAATTCACCCGTAGGCAATAAAAAATCATCAACATATAATTTACTTAAAGGTGTCAAGAGAATGTTTAATCCTGCTCTTACTTTTCTATGCTGATATCCATCATCCAGCAAAATGATATCAGGAGAATTTTTTAAACTCATCAATTGTTCAATTCCATGCTGCCTGTTGGTATCAACAGCCACTAGAATATCGCTGAATTTACTTTTAAACTGATATGGTTCATCCCCTATGTCTTCTACTTTTACTCCGTCATCTGCCAATATAAACCCCGAGGTTTTGCGCTTATAACCTCTACTTAAAACAGCAACTCTATGCTCCTTTTGAAGCAACCTGAATAAATACTCAATCATGGGAGATTTTCCTGTACCTCCTACGCTTAAATTACCAACACATATTATAGGAATATCAAAAGATTTAGCTTTTAAAATATTAAGATCATATAATTTATTACGAAAACTTGTGATCAAGTAGTATATAGGAACTATTGGAAACAATATTTTTCTTAAAAGCATCATTAGAGCGAAAGTAATTATTTTATCTTTGAATGTAAACAAAATTTATTATGATAATTCAAGACGTCATTAATCATTTAGAAGAATTAGCTCCTTTGTCTTATGCAGAAGATTTTGATAATGTTGGATTACTTGTTGGTGACAGAAATGCTAAAGTCAAAGGGATTTTAGTAACACTGGACACTTTAGAGGAAGTTGTTGATGAAGCCATTCAAAACAATTGTAATTTAATTGTTAGTTTTCATCCAATAATATTTTCGGGACTAAAAAAAATAACAGGAAAAACTTATGTTGAAAGAGTCGTTTTAAAAGCAATAAAAAACGAAATTTCTATTTATGCAATTCATACAGCTTTAGATAATTCTTCAGTGGGTGTTAACAATATGATTTGTGAAAAGTTAAATCTATTAAACAGACAAATTTTAATACCTAAAAGCAATACCATAAAAAAATTAACAACCTATGTTCCTAAAAGCGAAGCAGAAGTACTAAGAAATGCCCTGTTTGCTGCCGGAGCCGGAAATATAGGCAACTACAACAATTGTAGTTTTAATGCTGAAGGAATAGGCACATACAAGGGCAATGAAAATTCCAATCCTACCAAAGGGAAAAAAGGTGAAACCCATTACGAAGAGGAAGTCCAGATCTCATTGATCTTTGAGAAAAATATTGAGCAACGTGTAATGAACGCCTTGTTCAAAACGCATTCATATGAAGAGGTTGCCTATGAAGTTGTCACTTTAGAAAACTCGAATCAAAACATAGGTATGGGTATGACTGGGGAATTTAAATCAGAAATTGATGAAGATGATTTTTTATCCATTTTAAAAGCCATTTTTGGTTCTAAGTGTATTAGGCATTCCTCACTTATTAATAAACGTATAAAAAAAGTAGCGGTTTTGGGAGGCTCTGGTAGTTTTGCAATTCAGCAGGCTATTTCAACAGGGGCTGATGCATTTGTGACCTCAGACCTTAAATATCATGACTTTTATAAAGCGGAAGGGAAAATTTTACTTGTTGACATTGGACATTATGAGAGTGAACAATACACAAAAAACTTATTAGTAACACATCTTACGAAAAAAATTACTAATTTTGCAATCATTTTATCAAAGATTAACACCAATCCTATCAAGTATTTTTAAATATGGTTAAGAAAAAAGAGGTTTCAGTAGAAGAACGTTTAAGAGCATTATACGATTTACAGCTTATAGATTCAAGAGTTGATGAAATTAGAAATGTAAGAGGAGAATTGCCTTTAGAAGTCCGTGATCTGGAAGATGAAGTTGCCGGATTAAATATTAGAATCCAAAAATTAGATAGCAATCTTGAAGCTATTGAAGATGAAATAAAAAGCAAAAAGAATTTAATTGAAGAATCTAAAACTTTAATTAAAAAGTATAACGAACAGCAAAAGAATGTTAGAAATAATAGAGAATTTAACTCTATTACCAAGGAAATTGAATTTCAGGAATTAGAAATTCAACTGGCGGAAAAACACATCAAAGAACATCAGGTTCAAATTGAACAAAAGAAAGAAATTATTGTTGAAACCAAGGATCGCTTAAAAGATCTGGAAACACATTTAAAACATAAATCCAGTGAATTAGATGCCATTCTTGCTGAAACTGAAAAAGAAGAACAAGCTCTGATTAAAAAATCTGAGCAATATCAAAATGAAATTGAAGAACGCTTGGTTGCGGCTTATCAAAGAATCAGGAAAAATGTAAAGAATGGATTAGCAGTCGTTCCTATTGAAAGAGGCGCATCTGGAGGATCCTTTTTTACCATTCCACCTCAAGTTCAAATGGAAATTGCAGCAAGAAAAAAGATCATTACTGACGAACACAGTGGACGTATTCTTGTAGATGAAGCTTTAGCGGAAGAAGAAAAAGCAAAAATGCAAAAACTATTTTCTAAATTATAATAAGTAATAACTTAGATTAAAAGCCTCTGATAACCTCAGGGGCTTTTTTAATATAAATTTCACAACTATTGAAATTAGGTTTTATAATTTTATACGACTCAATAAAAAAATGTTATGAAGATCAAATATTTAGTACCTGTTTTTATTTTTAGTTTATTTTTTAGCTGCCAGAATCAGGCACAGAATAACAAGAAACAACTGGAAGTTCTAAACGCTGATCCTGTTGAAGTACCTATTAAAAACGGCTTGGCTAGAGCCTATTTCGCCAGCGGCTGTTTTTGGTGTGTCGAAGCAGTTTACGAAAGTGTAAAAGGGGTTGAAGAAGTAATAAATGGATATTCCGGAGGTCATACAACAAATCCAACCTATGAATCAAGCAACACAGGTAAAACAGGTCATGCTGAATCGGTTGAAGTCATATACAACCCTGAAGTTGTGAGCTTTAACACTTTGGTCGATGTATATTTTGGCTCTCAAAATCCGACTCAGGTCAATGGTCAGGGACCTGACAGAGGATCACAATATCGTTCGATTATTTTCTATCAAAATGATGATCAAAAAGAAATCATCCTGCAAAAAAAAGAAGATTTATCAAAAGAATTGAATGCGAAAATTGCTGCAGAAGTCTATCCCTTTCAAAAATTCTGGAAGGCAGAGGATTACCATCAGGATTATGAAAAATTGCATCCGGAGAATCCGTATGTTCAAAATGTATCCATTCCCAGACTGAATAAATTCAAAAGTAAATTCCCTGAACTTTTAAAGGAAACGCATTAAATTTTTATAGCTTTAATTTCAAAAATCAGAGGGTACAATTTATTTTTAGTCGCATACATTCCTGACTTTGTATTAACCAGATCAGGCAAAACATTATACGGGCTCTCGTCATGTTCTCTTAAGTATTCTATTTTTAGTCCAGCTTCTGTTAACGACGAGATTACTTCACCTAAACCATGGTTCCAGCCATACTCCTTACTAACCATCTTAGCTGACTGATCTGCATAAGTTCCCTCATATTCTTCATAAATGACGTCATTCTGCATGTAACCATACTTCATCTTCGGGTTTTCATCCGTATAATCAAACATCCATACAATGGGATGAAATTCCACCATGTAAAAGGTACCTCCCTTTTTTAATCTTTCAGCTATCATTCTGGCCCAAGGTCTTAAATCGGGCAACCAACCAATAACGCCATAACTAGTATAAACAATATCAAATTTTTCTTTGACGTATTTTGAGGTATCCAACACATTACAGCAAACAAATTCGGCATCCAAACCGAGTTCCTCATTTAATTGTTGTGCCAGTTTAATGCCTTCATTACTAATATCTACACCCAGAGACCTCGCACCTAACCTACTCCAGCTTAATGTATCCTGACCAAAATGGCATTGCAAATGCAATAATTTTTTATCCGTTACGTCTCCAACACCCTCTAATTCATATCGTTTCAATGAATTTGAACCTTCCTTAAACCCTTGGAGGTCATACATATCACTTTTAGAATGAATCCTGACCTTTTCGTTCCAGGTCTTCTTATTTACTTCAAAATAGTGTTGATTCTCAGCCATTTTATAATATGATTCGAATTCTAAAATACAAATTTATTATTAGTTGTAAACAGTAATAAAAATTCCTATTTTTGAGTAAATCCAAAACAAAACATCTTGTCAAAATATAAACCTGGTCTTGATTACGCGAAAGAACAAGATCGACTAGATAAATTGAGTTCTTACCGAAACAAGTTTCATATTCCAAAAGATAAAGATGGAAACGATTGGATTTATTTTACAGGTAACTCTTTAGGGCTCCAGCCAAAAAGCACTCAAAAATATATTCAACAAGAATTGGATGATTGGGCTAATTTAGGTGTCGAAGGGCATTTTTACGCCAAAAATCCCTGGTTAAACTATCATGAACTTTTAACCAAACCAATGGCAAAAGTTGTAGGAGCAAAGCCAATAGAAGTTGTTGTCATGGATACACTTACAACGAATTTACATTTACTGATGGTTTCCTTTTACCAACCAACTAAAACCAAATACAAAATTCTTATTGAAAGTGATGCCTTTCCTTCTGACAGGTATGCAGTTCAAACCCAATTGGAATTTCATGGGTTTAATGCCCAAGAAGGGCTTATAGAATGGAAACCTGGTAAAGGAGAAGATATTCTGAATATTAAAGACCTGGAAGCCATTCTGAAAGAAAAAGGTGATGAAATTGCATTATTACTAATTGGCGGCGTTAATTACTATACCGGTCAATTCCTTGACCTAAAGCGAATTGCTGAATTAGGTCATAAAAAAGGCTGTTTGGTAGGCATCGATCTGGCACATGGCGCAGGCAATATTAGACCCAATTTACATGATTCCGGAGTCGATTTTGCTGCCTGGTGCACCTATAAGTATTTAAATTCCGGCCCTGGAAGTTTAGCCGGATTATTTGTCCATGAAAAACATGCATATAATAAAAATCTTAAGCGATTTGCAGGGTGGTGGAGCCATAATAAATCGACAAGATTTAATATGAGGCAACCCTTAGATGTCATTCCCGGTGCAGAAGGCTGGCAACTAAGTAATCCGCCAATTTTGTCTATGGCAGCTATTAAAGCGTCCTTAGATATGTTTGACGAAGTTGGAATGGAAGTGTTAAGAGAAAAATCAATTAAACTAACCGGTTATTTCGAATTTTTGATCAACCAATTGAAAAATGACAAAATAAAGATCATAACGCCTTCAAATCCCGAGGAACGTGGTTGCCAATTATCCATACAAGTTAAAGATGCTGATAAAAGCTTACATCAAAAATTAATGGATGCTCATATTATAACCGATTGGAGAGAACCTAGTGTGATTAGATGTGCACCAACGCCATTTTATAATAGCTTTGAAGATGTGTATAGAATGGTAGAAAAGCTGAAGAAGATACTATAAGTAGAATAATAATATTTGTGTTACCTCCAGCGATTTAGATGGCTATCGGGACAAGAGGTTTAAAATAAATCGACTACAGTCGACCAATTCAAACAAATGGCTAAAAAAGAAAACATACTTATCATAGGCGCAGGACTTTGCGGTTCGTTACTGGCGTTAAGATTGGGTCAACTTGGATACGCAGTTCGAGTGATGGAAATGCGTCCCGATTTACGTAAAGTAGATATTAGCGCAGGCAGGTCAATTAACCTGGCATTCTCTGACAGAGGAATTAAAGCGATGAGACTCGTTGGAATTCAAGACAAGGTTGAGCCATTATGCATACCTATGAATGGTAGAATGATCCATGACAAAGAGGGCAACACCTTTTTATCTAATTATAGCGGACGAAGTTATGAGTACATCAATTCAATCTCCAGAGGAGATTTGACGGCCCTTTTGATGGATGAAGCGGAATTATTGGAGAATGTAACAATCGAATTCAATAAGAATTGTAAAAAAGTTGACTTCGAGAATAACACAGCCACTTTTAAAGATTATAAGACCAAAGAGGAAATTAAAATTAAGGCTGATGTGATTTTCGGAGCAGATGGAGCAGGCTCTGCATTGCGTAAAAGTTATTATTTGGAAAAGAAATTTCTGTTTAGTTTTTCGCAGAATTATTTAACTCATGGCTATAAAGAATTGAGTATTCTTCCAACCGAAGAAGGTGGATTCAAAACCTATAAAAATGCGCTCCATATATGGCCAAGAGGTGATTTTATGCTTATTGCTCTTCCAAATTTAGATGGAAGCTTTACAGTTACATTATTTTTAAGTTATGATGAAGGCCAATACAATTTCAATAATTTAAACAATCCTGAAATAGTGACTGAATTCTTCCAAAAAGAATTTCCAGATGCTTTAGAGTTAATGCCAAATTTAGTTGATGATTTCTTCGAGAATCCGACTTCACCTCTAGGCACAGTAAAATGTTCTCCATGGCATTACAAAGGCAATACCTTGTTAATGGGAGACGCGGCCCATGCCATAGTTCCCTTTTACGGCCAAGGGATGAATGCCTCTTTTGAAGATGTTGTTGAATTTGATAAAGTTTTAAAATCACATAAAGGTGATTGGGAAGAAACTTTTAAAGCCTATGAAAAGTCCCGGAAAAAAGATACAGATGCCATTGCAGATCTAGCCATCGATAATTTCTTTGAAATGCGTGACCATGTGGCTAATCCTATATTTCAAGAAAAGCGTAAATTGGAAATGGCTTTTGAGCAAACTTTCCCAAATGAATATTCATCCAAGTATTCACTGGTAACATTTAATGAAGATATTGGTTACCATGAAGCGATGACAAGAGGACGAGCTCAGGATAAAGCTATTTTGAACATGATTGCAGATAATGACATCTCGACTGCTCCCGATAGTTATCGGGACGATAGGACAAAAGATGAATTATACGAGACATTAAAAAAAGTAATGAGTGAAACCGAAAAGATATTAGAAGAAGACAGACTAGCTAAAACCATGCATCATTAATTAGATGTTAGATGTTAGATGTTAGATGTTAGATGTTAGATGTTAGATGTTAGATGTTAGAAAAATAGAATGGAATCAGTAAAGTCCTTAATCAATTCGTAGAATTGACGACCAAGGCACAGAATAGATGAAGAAAAGCTCCGAAAACAGAAGAACAAAGTTCGACACGGAGTTTTCAAATCGGTTTTCAGTTTGCAAATCTGAAAAATTCCTTGGTTTGGGTGTCCTTTTTTGTTTCGTTTTTTGGACAAGTAAAAAATGAATAAAAAATTAAAAGAAATATTATTATGAGTGATAAAGTAACACCAAGAGGAGCCTATCCACACACCAAACGTGTAGGAGATTTTATATTTGTCTCAGGAACGAGCTCCAGACGAGCAGATAACACCATTGCGGGAGTAGATATTATTGACGAAATGGGAACCAAACGATTGAACATTGAAGTGCAAACACGTGAAGTACTTAAAAATATCGATGTCAACTTGAGAAAAGCTGGTGCATCACTAAAAGATGTCGTAGATGTAACTTCCTTTTTAGTAAATATGAACGATTTTGCAGGTTACAATAAAGCCTACGCAGAATTCTTCAAAGCAGAAACAGGACCGGCCAGAACAACTGTTGCTGTTCACCAATTACCACATCCGGATTTAGTAGTGGAGATTAAAGTGATGGCTTATAAGAAAAAAGAATAAAGACATTAGAACCAAGAGACAAGACAAAAAGTCTTGATTCTTTATTCTTAGCTCTTGTATCTGAGAATGAAATGAACATAAAAAACTACATAAACGGAAATTTTCATAATCCTATTCAAAATGGATGGATTGACAACTACAATCCATCTAATGGAGAAGTTTATGGACAAATTCCTAATTCATCCAAAGAAGACGTAGAAAACGCATACATAGCAGCCAAATCTGCTTTTCCTATTTGGTCACAAACCACTTTGGAGGAGCGTAGCAGAATTCTAATCAAGATTTCAGAATTGCTGGAAGCCAACTTGCAACGTTTTGCAGAGGCTGAAAGCAAAGACAATGGTAAACCTGTTAGTTTAGCCAAAGAAGTTGATATCCCTAGAGCAGCAAGTAATTTTCGATTCTTTGGGAATGCCATTACGCAATTCGCTAGTGAAAGTCATGAAAGCATTGGTCAGCAAGCTGTAAATTACACTTTAAGGCAACCAATTGGAGTTGTTGGCTGTATTTCACCCTGGAACCTGCCACTCTACTTATTCACCTGGAAAATCGCTCCTGCCATTGCAGCCGGAAATTGTGTGGTTGCCAAACCCAGTGAGGTCACACCTATGACAGCCTATTTATTAGGAGAGATCTGCAATGAAGCTGGCTTGCCAAAAGGCGTATTGAACATTGTTCATGGATTAGGAACAATAACAGGACAAGCCATTGTAGAACATCCGGAAATTAAAGCGATTTCGTTTACAGGAGGCACAGCAACTGGAGCGCATATTGCCAAAATAGCGGCTCCCATGTTCAAGAAATTATCATTAGAATTGGGTGGCAAAAATCCAAACATCATTTTTGCAGACTGTGATTACAAAGAAATGTTAGAAACAACAGTTCGATCTTCCTTTTCTAATCAAGGACAAATTTGCTTATGTGGCAGCAGAATCTTTGTGGAATCCAAGATTTACGATAAATTTAAAACCGATTTTGTTGATAAAGTTAAAGCCCTTAAAGTTGGACATCCATCTGAACCTGACACAAATATTGGTGCATTGGTATCCAAAACCCATTTTGAAAAAGTATTGAGCTATATTGATATTGCAAAAGAGGAACATGGAACTGTTTTGTGTGGAGGAAATAGAGTGACTGTAGAAGGTTTTGAAAACGGATATTATTTAGAACCTACGGTTATTGAAGTACCAAATGATGAATGCCGCGTTAACCAAGAAGAAATATTTGGTCCGGTGGTAACCATTATGCCTTTTGACACAGAAGACGATGTGTTACAAATGGCAAACAAAGTAAAGTATGGTTTATCGGCAACTTTGTGGACAAACGATTTAAAACGCACCATGCGAATGACCAATCAATTGCAAGCCGGAATTGTCTGGGTAAATACATGGATGATGCGTGATTTAAGAACACCTTTTGGAGGAGTTAAAGCTTCCGGAATTGGTCGTGAAGGCGGATTTGAAGTACTCCGTTTTTTCACAGAAGCAAAGAACGTTTGTATAAAATATTGACAGCTTGCTGTCATGCTGAATTTATTTTTTCATTTTATTAATATATTGAATTAACTTAAAAAGTTCCTGAAACAAGTTCAGGATGACAAATGGACTTAAAACTAAACAATAAGAACGCTCTTGTTTGCGGAAGTACACAAGGCATTGGTAAAGCCACAGCAATGTTGTTGGCTGCAGAAGGCGTAAACGTTACACTCTGTGCTCGAAATGAAGAGAAACTTAAAGAAGTTTTAGCTGAATTACCATCACATAGAAATCATAATTACATAGTTGCAGATTTTTCGAATCCGAAGGAATTACAGAAAAAAGTAACTGATTTCATTACTAAAAATCATGGATTTCACATTCTAATAAACAATACTGGAGGACCACGGAGTGGGTCCATTTTAGATGCCAGTTTAGAAGAATTTGAAAACGCGTTTACGCAACATTTAAAATGCAATCATGTATTGGCACAAGCAACGATACCGTTTATGAAACAGGAAGCATTTGGAAGAATTATCAATATAATCTCAACCTCTGTTAAAGAACCTATTCCAGGACTTGGTGTGAGCAATACCATTCGAGGTGCGGTAGGAAACTGGAGTAAAACACTGTCCATTGAAGTTGGAGCGTTAGGAATTACAGTGAATAATATTCTTCCAGGGTTTACGGAAACGGAACGATTAAATGAAATCATAAAGATAAAGGCAGGTATCGAGGGAACAACTTTTGATCAAATGTCTGAAATTATGAAGAATTATACTCCTGCAAAACGTTTTGCAAAGCCTGAAGAAACAGCCAGTGCTATTGTTTTTCTGGCAAGTGAAGCAGCAAGCTATATTAACGGAATTAACGTTCCTGTTGATGGTGGACGCACAAAATCTCTTTAATACCAAACTTGAATTGGCATCTTATAAATTGAAAAGTAATTATTAACTTTAATCAAAATTCGCGTTAAGGATTGAGGTATTGTTGGAGCTCCTCGCAGAGAGCGACTACCGAAAGCCTGACCCTTTAGGGTAACGCCCAAACAACTAAAAAATCATGGGTAAAAAATTAGTAACACCAATAAATTTTAAAGCTTGGATTGACGAAAACAGACATTTACTGAAACCCCCTGTTGGGAATAAGGTAGTCTGGAAAGATGGCGATTATATTGTCATGGTTGTTGGTGGTCCAAACAGCAGAAAGGATTATCATTATAACGAAACACCAGAATTTTTCTATCAGGTTGAGGGTGACATGGTTTTAAAGATCATGGACAAAGGCGTGCCTAAAGATGTTAATATTAAGGAAGGTGATATTTATCTTTTACCTCCAAAAGTACCGCATTCACCACAACGAGGCGCGAATACTGTTGGATTGGTTATTGAATATCCTCGTAAAAAAAAGATGAAAGATGCATTGGAATGGTATTGCGAAAAATGCAACCATCAATTGTATCGTAAAAAATTCAAGTTGGAAAATATTGAAACCGATATGCCAAAGATCTTTGATAAATTCTACAATGATCTTGACAAACGAACATGCTCAAAATGCAATATGGTAATGCTGCCACCTGTGAAACCCACTGAGGATTAAATATGAAACAAAAACTTCGTATTAACGGACATTCGCATTTGTTGCCTTATCCCGAAGAAATCCCTCAATTCATGAAAGATAAGGGTATTTTTTGGGTCGATAAGGATAGAAAATTCATGCTTCAAAAAGATTGGAGTCGTCCTGTGACAGATTCAAGTTTTTTTCTTAATGAAAAACTGGAATGGATGGAGCGGTTTAAGATAGACCACGCAGTGGTTCTTAATTTATCCCAACTCTATGGAAATGGATTAAGAGTTGAAGAGATGAAGCAGGCTTTAAGATTTCAAAATGATTTTAACGCCAGAATTCAGCATGACAATCCGAGTAAATTCACTTGTGGCTTTGTAGTGCATCCCGGATTTGTTAGAGGTGCCTGCTGGGAAATTGAGAGATGTGTTGAAGAATTAGGAATGCAATTATTGTGTTTACCAACTCACTATATGGATACAATTGGCACATGGCGTTGTATTTTTGATGAAGAGAATGAGCCTATTTTTGAACTGGCCAGCAAGTATAATTTAGCTGTAGAAATCCATCCTTATGATGGCGAAAAATTCATAAAACTGGAAAATACATCCTGGAGATTTCATTTGATCTGGATGTTGGCGCAATGTGCTGATGCTTATCATTTCTTTACTTTGAACGGATATCAAGACAAGTTTCCTAATATGAGAGTGTGTTTTGCTCATGGTGGTCAATTGGCACAAATTAATCTGGGAAGACGTATTCAAGGCTTTGATGGCAGACCGGACCTTTTTGAAGGCAAAAGCCATCCGAGAAAAGCTGTTGGACATAAGAATATATTCTTTGATACTTTGGTGCATGATACAGGGTCGCTGGAATTATTGATAAAGAACCAGACGTCTAAGCAGGTTCTAATGGGATTGGATGATCCGTATCCTTTAGGAGAAATGGAAAGCGCAAAGCAGTCATCATATCCCGGAAAAATTCTGGATCTGGCTGTCGAGCGTAAAATAATTAATGATCAGGAGCGCGATGCTATATGGGCTGACAATGTGATACAATGGCTTTATGGGGAAGATGAGCTGGGTAAAGAACAATTGGTTAAAAGAATTTTATCATAATGCACTTTTTACCCAAAAAATTAGATGATTACATAGTAAATCACAGTCAGGAGGAACCTGAATTACTCAAACAACTTACCAGAGAAACTTACCAAAAGGTATTGCAACCTATTATGCTAAGCGGATCTTATCAAGGTCGAGTCTTAAGCATGCTATCTAAATTGATCCAACCAAAAATGATTTTAGAATTAGGCACTTATACAGGGTATTCTACATTATGCTTAGCAGAAGGTTTACATCCTGACGGGGAAATAAACACCATTGATATTAATGAAGAATTGGTTGATTTTCAACGGAATTATTTTGATAAGTCAGGCTACGGCAAACAAATAATACAACATACAGGCAATGCTTTGGATGTCATACCGAATCTGGATAAAACCTTCGATTTAGTTTTTATTGATGCTGACAAACCCAACTATATCAATTATTTTCATTTAATAATAGATAAATTGAGATCTGGAGGTATTTTGTTATCAGATAATGTATTGTGGCATGGTAAAGTTATCGAAAAACTGAATCCAAAAGATGTGTCCACCAAAGCCGTTTTAGAATACAATACTTTATTAAAAGAGGATGCAAGAATCGAAACTGTATTACTCCCA